>CAIXNQ010000245.1 GCA_903920835.1 uncultured Bacteroidota bacterium
AACAACAACTGCTTTGGTTGTTAAGAAAAATTGTTGTTAATCAAATGAAAAAAATTCTAGAATATATCAGCCGTCACAAGCGTTTTTTGCTAATTCTTATAGCAATAATAACGCTAAACCTATATTTTGGGTTTGACTTTAAATTTACAATAATTAACCTACTATGGATATTTATTAGCATAGTTAAAATTGATTAATAAAAATGAAAAAAGTATTAGTATTGTGCACTGGAAACAGTTGTAGAAGTCAAATTGCAGAGGGCTATTTGCAATATTTTGCTGGCAATAAAGCCAAAATTTTTAGCGCAGGAGTCGAAGTTCATGGGGTAAATCCGAGAGCAGTTTCGATAATGAAAGAAGATGATATTGACATTTCAAAACATACTTCAAACCATATTGATGAATATGTCGATATTGATTTTGATTTCATAATCACGGTTTGCGATAATGCCAAAGAACGTTGTCCGTTCTTTCCTTCTAGATCAAAACAGTTTCATTACAACTTTCCAGACCCTGCAAAAGCTACAGGAACTCCCTACCAAATAACAGAACAATTTCGTATCGTTCGAGATATGATTAAATGGTATTCAGAGAATTTTGTGGCTGAAAACTTAATCTAAAATCGAAGTTTTGTGGGCTGTTTATTGAGCTTTAATATCAAATTTAATTGCTGAATAAACCGAATTAGAATTTCAGATTGTTTTGAAATTAAACCCCAACAATCTCTTTGCCCCATTATAAAGAACTATCTTTGAATAATTAAATCACGCAATCATTCCGTAAGTATTGACATCGATTTGTCGATACTTATTTTTTTTTATGGTATATCGATGATTAATCAAATTTAGTGTAAATGACTAAAAAACAAAAAATTTCTCGTCGATTGATGCGCTTCTGGAGAATTTTAGGACCTGGATTAATTACTGGCGCAAGCGATGACGACCCTTCGGGAATAGCAACCTATTCTCAGGCGGGCGCGCAATTTGGATTATCAACACTCTGGACGGCTTTGATAACTTTTCCATTAATGGCTGCAATTCAAGAAATGTGTGCTAGAATTGGGCTAGTTACTGAGCAAGGAATCACAGGAACTTTAAAAACCTATTATTCTAAACCAATTTTATACTTAATGGGTTTGTTTAGTTTTCCAGCTATAGTTATGAATATTGGAGCCGATATTGCAGGCATGGGTGCCGTCGGAAACTTGTTATTTCCTTCTATAAACGCATTTGTTTTCAGTATTGTGTTCACAATTTTGTTATTAATAATGATTGTTTATTTACCCTATCAAAAATTTGCAGCAATTCTAAAATACCTCAGCCTTGTATTGCTGATATACTTAATCGTTCCGTTTTTATATCATCAAAATTTGTGGGCTGTGCTCAAAGGAACGTTTATCCCAAAAATAACATTCAACAAAAATTATGTTGCCATATTGGTCGGAATCCTAGGAACGACCATTTCGCCCTATTTGTTTTTTTGGCAAGCCACTATGTCGGTAGAAGATCGAAAACACAAGAAAAAACTATTGGTTTTGAACAAAAAAATCATTCTAGAAATGAAACAAGATGTCGATTTTGGAATGTTTTTCTCCAATTTAGTCATGTTTTTCATCATTTTAACCACTGGAACAGTACTTTTTAACGGCAATATTCATCAGATAGATACTGTAGAACAAGCAGCGTTGGCACTAAAACCACTTGCGGGAGCTTTTGCCTATCTTTTGTTTGCTCTGGGCGTCATCGGAACAGGTTTTTTAGCAATTCCGGTGCTCTGCGGATCACTTTCCTATATCGTGACAGAGACTTTTGGTTGGCAACAAGGTCTAGACAAGAAGTTTCACGAGGCAAAAGCGTTTTATATTATCATTGCGGTGTCGTTAATTCTTGGTTTGTCTATGAATTACGTCGGTATTTCTCCCATTAAAGCCCTTATATGGTCAGCAATTCTATATGGAATTACCGCGCCAGTCCTCATTGCAATAATCCTACACATTGCAAACAACAAAAAAGTCATGGGGGAATTCTCAAATGGAACTAAAGCAAATATTCTAGGTTTTTTAACTCTAGTTTTAATGTCAGCTGCGGCAGTAGTTCTTCTTTATTTGCAACTTATTTAGAAGGCAAAAGACTTTTTAACTGTTTTTAATATTTTCAAATTAGATAAGTCAACTCAAATTTAAAAACCATTAAATAAATTTAACATTAAA
>CAIXNQ010000246.1 GCA_903920835.1 uncultured Bacteroidota bacterium
CAGGTTCTTGCTGTACGTTCAAGTATTGTTCTTGATTTTTCATCCGCATTGCTTTTCATTGAAAAAGCTACGTGAATTTCGATGATTCTTCTGGGTTCTGTGCCCATAATTTTGGTTACTTCGGCAGTTGAATTTGTCAAATCGATTTTCATTTCTCTAGCTTTAATTCCCATAACAGTGAGCATGCAACTTGCTAGAGCATTAGCAACAGTATCAGTGGGCGAAAACGCTTCTCCTTTGCCGTTGTTATCAATCGGTGCGTCTGAAATGATTTCTGCTCCCGACTGCAAGTGAATTGATGAGGTTCTTAAATCTCCTAAATAAGTTACTTTTGATGTCATTTTATTCTGCGCTTGAAATGGTTAAATCGGTATTGTATTGAAGAATATAAACTCCCTTATTTACATAGCCTCCAGAGGTTTTTTTGCTATAATCAAATCTGTTTTCTACCTGGTCTGTGGCTTGCTCTATAATCGAATCTTCAAAAGAAATGCCTTGCGAAAGTCGCAAAAGCGTGTCGAAAGTCACATCAAAACCACGGGTTGCATATTGATTTGGTGCAATCTTGTTTTTCAATCGAAATGATTTGTCAAATGCAATTGTGGCTGGAGTATCAAAATCTTTTGTCAAAGACGGATATGTAAGTTTCAATTTGGTGAGTTTTGCTAGTGGAATTTCTTCATAATCTAACGTCGGGTTGGGTTCTAATATAACCAATCGAATGTTATAATCGGGTTGATAGGCAATGAGGGTGTTCATAGTATTCAAAATAAGTCCGGTGCGCTCTGAGGCGATTATCACAAAATTAGTTTTTTCTTTAGAGAGCAATAACTTCATTTTATCTATATCAACTTCATTTTTTTCTGTAAATGCGCTAAATTTTGTTTCCTCCAAATTACTAGAAATATAATCTTTTATAGACGTTTTTTTAGAATCAATTACAGCGATAAGATTTCCTTTTTGTTGTTTTAAGTAATTAATCATTCCCGATTTCAAAGCTTCGTTTGATGGCGTAACGTTGTACATATTTGTTAATGATTTCCCCATTTCTTTAGACAATGGCGAAATGACTGGCACTTGGTTTTCTTCGACCATTTCTGCTACATGGTCGGCTTGCGATTGATAAAACGGACCAATAATAGCGTGGAAGTTTTTAAGATCATTTTGTTTGACAATATTGGCGACATTCGATCCCAATTTAGTTTCTTGGGAGTCAAAAATGCTAATATCGACATTCAATCCCAACACTTTTGCAGAATCTATTGCCATTAATGCACCAGCATAAAAATCTAAAGTCATGTTCAAGAAGCCATCTTTCTTTAATCTATCGGCTTTGGTGGTCAAACTATCGGCTTCGATTTTAGAGATATTGAAAGGCAAAAGCAGCGCTAGTTTTTTCTTCTCGCTTTTTTTCAATGACTTTAATAAATCATATTTTTTCTTTGCATCGGCAACAACCATATTTGATTCTGATTTTTGCGGAGCAAGTGTTGTATTTGTTTTTTCGGCGGGTTTAGAAACGATAATTTTTTGACCAACGGCTAAATTATCTCCTAAATTTGGATTCCATTTTTCGAGTTGTTCTAACGAAATATTATATTCTTTAGCAATTGAATATTTGGTTTCTTTAGCAACAACTTCGTGTATTTTTGGTTCTTTGACGGCAGCAGTTGGAGTAGTTTTTTGTCCATTCAAATTCGGTATTACAATTAATTGACCGATTTTAATTCCGTTAGTTTCCATGCCAGCATTGGCTTGATACAAATCTTTAACCGTAATGCCATATTGTTTTGCAATTCCATAAACGGTTTCTTTAGCCAAAACTTCATGGCGTTTTAATATTTGCTTAGTAATTGCTTTTGTAGGAGCAACAATTTTAGTTGTTGGAATGAGCAATAACTCATCTATTTTGAGACCGTTTTTGGCATCAGGATTGTTTTTATATATGTCTAAAGGTGTGACATTATATTTTTGAGCTATTTGAGTAATGGTTTCGCCTTTTGCAACCGTGTGCTTGGTAAAATTCTGAGCGAAAATAGCGCTTGAAAAAATTAATACTGTAAGAAAAATAACTTTTTTAAACATAATTATCTGGAACTAATCTGCCTGCAAGATAGCGATTGTTTTAAAATTTCACGATATGTTTTCAACAATTTCATGTAATAGATTTTAATGCTATTCAAACGGAAGATAATATTGAACAACAACCGAATTAAGGAACAACGCTTTTTAAACGTTTCGTTTCATATAAAGAAAATAGATCTTATCGTGTTATTGATTCATCTCAATATGTTGAATTGATCAAAAAATCTACCCGAACACTCCATGCACCCCTGCGTGAACCGTTCGGGAATTCCCGAGACCTTCATGCACCCCTGCACGAACTATTCGGGAGCTTCCCGAACGCTTCGTGCACCCCTGCATGAACCGTTCGGGAAGCTCCCGAACACTCCACGCACCCCTGCGCAGACCGTTCGGGAAAAAAATCTATCTTTCCTTTTTCAAGCATCAACCAAAGCTATTCTTTTTGACTTTCAACTATTTTATCATTGACTCAAACTGTTTCAATTTGCCGCTTTTGCTGCGTTGCAACTTTTCTTTTCTTTTGAATTTAAAGCGCAAACCGCTTTCTAAATAGTTCGCAATTGCTTTTTCTATTTTCAGAATTTGGGTTTCGGTCAATTCGTTTTGACTTACATATTCAATTTCAAATGTGTCGATTTGGGTTTGCTTAATCACAAATTCTTTTACATTGCCATCGTCTTCAATAATACTTTTGGTAACATAATAAAAAGTCAATCCTGGCGATTTTTTGCCGCTTGGCAGCAATGCAACATCATTTGTTCTGCCAATTAATTTTTTAAGAATGGGTTTTTTAAAGGTGCTTTTTTCATCCAAAATACCAATATCACCAACCGCATATCGAATAAAAGGCTGCGCTTTGTTGTAAAGTGACGTAATAACGATGCGCCCTTCTTCACCGTTTGGAACGGGATTGTTATTGTCGTCTAAAATCTCAACATAAAGTGTTTCGGAGTTGACTTGCCACTCTCCAGTTGGGTTTTGAAAAGCAATTAAATCCAATTCAGATGCACCATATTCATTGATGACAGGAACCCCAAATTGTTGTTGGAGCAATAATTTATCATCTTCAAAAAGCATTTCGGAAGTGACAACGCAATACTTCAAACTTGGACAAACGTAGTTGAGTACAATATTCTTTTGCTTTAAAAATTTAGCAAAAAGTACAATCGAACTTGTGTATCCGTTGAGATAAATAAATTTTTTGGTTTGAAATTTTAATAAAACTTCTTCCAAAACCGAATCTGACAAATCAAAAACTGGAAAACGATAACGATGGCTCAAAAAATCTTTGAACCGCTCTTTTTTATTACCAATAAAGTCAAGCGGAATTCCATAAAATCGAGCCTGCAAGGAGGAATTAAAATCAATTCCAAACCAGCCAAATCTATTAAGATTATTCGCCCAAGTTAATGCGTGACAAAATTTGTCTTTTGCAAAAACAAACGGAACACCGCTCGAACCTGATGTTTTGTTGACATAAACATCTTTTATAGAAAAATCATTTGAAAGCCTTTCTTTCAAAGGTTTTTGAAGCTCTTTTTTGGTCATTACAGGTAATTCATTCCATTTTTGAAAAGCAGATTTGCTAACCAATTCTCGATAGAATTTGTTGTTTTTTAAATGATATGTTGCAATTTCAGTTCTTTGTTCAATCACATATTTTTCAAAATCGTTTGCAGGTATTGATTCTATTTTTTTGAATTCATCAGTTGCTTTCCGAATCGGGAAACCATTTAGAACAAGCGATAAATTGAAAAATTTGAACATAAAAACAAGGAATAGATTTAATTCAAAATTAGAATTATATTTTGAATAGAAAAGTTTTTTTTAAAGTTATGGATAGTCCACTGATTTATATTTTAAAGATTTAGTAAAACTAAATGTCAACAGTCCTACATTTGCAGCAATATATTCATTTGATATGTTTGAGTTCAAAAAATTTACGGTTCTTCAAGACAAATGCGCTATGAAAGTCGGCACAGACGGCGTTCTGCTTGGTGCTTGGTGTCCGATTGACCATAAGCCGAATTCAATTTTAGATATTGGCACAGGCACGGGGATAATTGCTTTACAACTAGCGCAACGCTCCGACGCGGCAACTATTGACGCTTTAGAAATTGATGAAAATGCTTTTGAACAAGCAACTACTAATTTTGAAAACTCCCCATGGAACGACCGCCTTTATTGCTTTCATGCGGGTTTAGACGAATTTGTCGAAGAGCCCGAAGATGAATATGATTTGATCGTGTGTAATCCGCCGTTTTATTCAGAAAATTACAAAACAGGAACTCCCGAAAGAGATTTGGCGCGTTTTCAAGATGCGCTCCCCTTTGAAGATTTACTCGAAGCTGCAGATTTGTTACTCTCCGAAAATGGGGTTTTGGCAGTGATTATTCCTTTTAAAGAAGCAACTAGATTTTGCGAACTGGCTTTGCACTGCGACTTGTTTCCGTTTGCTATTACAAATGTTCAAGGTTCGCCAACTTCTGAA
>CAIXNQ010000247.1 GCA_903920835.1 uncultured Bacteroidota bacterium
GCCGAGAGTTGTACACGGATTCTGGCTTTGTCTTTCGGAACGACTGGATAGAAAAACCCAATCACATAGATGCCTTCTTCTAAAAGTGCCGAAGCCATTTGTTGCGAAAGTTGGGCTTCATATAACATCACAGGAACTATTGCCGAGTCGCCTTCGACTACGTCAAAACCAGCGGCCTTCATTCCAGTTTTAAAATAGTTGGTGTTCCACTCCAGTTGATCTCTCAGCGAGGTGTTGTTTTCGAGTAGTTCAAAAACCTTAATTGACGCACCAACAATAGCAGGAGCTAAGGAGTTTGAAAACAAATAAGGTCTTGACCGTTGACGGAGCAGTTCAATAATTTCTTTTTTAGCAGTGGTATATCCACCCATTGCGCCACCCAGTGCTTTGCCGAGTGTTCCAGTAATGATGTCAACACGCCCCATAACGCCTTTGGCTTCAAGGGTTCCTTTGCCAGTTGCGCCAATAAATCCAGCAGCATGACATTCATCAACCATCACTAAAGCATCATATTTATCGGCAAGGTCGCAAATTTTGTCGAGCGGTGCCACAATGCCGTCCATTGAAAAAACTCCGTCGGTAACAATAATTTTAAATCGATGTCCTGCTGCTGTGGCTTTAATTAGCTGGTCTTCGAGGTCGGTCATGTTGGCGTTTTCATAACGATAACGGGCAGCTTTGCAAAGTCGAACACCGTCAATTATAGAAGCGTGATTTAAGCTGTCAGAAATTATGCAATCTTGCTCGTTGAATAGGGGTTCAAAAATTCCGCCATTGGCATCAAAGGCAGCGGCATAAAGAATGGTGTCTTCGGTGCCATAGAAATCGGCGATTTTTTGTTCTAATGTTTTATGAATGTCTTGCGTTCCGCAGATGAATCGAACCGACGACATTCCGAAACCATGCGTGTCAAGTGCGTCTTTGGCTGCTTGAACAACTTCTGGATGCGAGGAAAGTCCGAGGTAATTATTGGCACAAAAGTTTAAAACAGTTTTGCCGTTTACGGTAATTTCTGCACCTTGGGGCGAAGTAATGATGCGCTCCGTTTTGAAAATTCCGTTGTTTTTAATCGTTTCTAATTCTTCGGTTAAATGGTTTTTTATAGCTCCATACATATTATTTTGTTTTTTTTGTTGAAGTTACAAATGTACTACTTCAACGGTTTTTGAAATATAAACCAAAGCTTTTTTTATGACTTTATAGCCCATAGATTCAATCACCTGTTGGTAATTATCAACTTGTTGTTTGTATTTTTCTTGATGACTTCCGGTTTTATAATCGAGCAGATAAACATTTTTGTTGTTGTCTATCGCCATTCTGTCGGGTTTGATGGTTTGTCCTTTGGGTTCAATAATGGTTTGTTCGTTTAAAATTTTGTTAGCACCATCAAAATGTTCCTTCAACTCTGGATGGTTTATAATTTGGGTTAAAGTTGCTTGCACTATATCGTGTTGAGATTTATTTATCAATCCGCTTTCAACGCCTTTAATAAGGGCAATTTCAAGATCTGAAGGTTGATTAATTTGCGATAATAATTCGTGAATTACGTTGCCATATTCTCGGGCTTCTTGTTGATGAGTTCCCCACAAAAGGGCTTCTTGTTGCGCAATCTTAATATTGTCTGCTTCTAAAATATGAATCACGGGTTCAATCAATTTGGTTTCGTTGTCAACAATTGTTGGTGGCGAAATTTTGTTAGTATTGCCAAAAGAATATTTGGTTTTATTTTCGTCAAAATCGCCTTTCTCAATTAGATAATGAATGAAAAAACTCGCCATGTTGTTCGGATAATTTCCTTCTTTGTTGGGTTTCATTTTATTTGAAATCACAAACAATTGCTCTTCGGCACGGGTTAGCGCAACATAGAGCACATTGATATTATCTAGCAATTGTTCTTGAGATTTCAAGTCATAGACCGATTTTGCTTCTGCTCCATAATCTTCTACAGATTTGCTGTTATCGACTAAAATCTTTGACAAATTTGGGTTTTCTTGTTCAAAATCGAGCCATAACTTGTCTTTCTTTTGAAGGCTGTAATTCTCTTCGGCAAACGGAAAAATGACTACCGGAAACTCTAATCCTTTTGATTTATGAATGGTCATTATTTGAATTGCACTTGTGCCTTCGGGAGACGGAATGCGGTATTTGTCGCCGCTTTTGTCCCAAAACGAAATAAACTCGCTGATGCTTTCGTTATAGCGAACGTCGCGTTCCAGCACTATGTCAAGAAAATATTGCAAATATGCCGTGGTGCATTTGGCTGGCAACAACGCATTAATGCAGGTTTCAACAGCTTGGTATAAGCCTTTTTTTCTGATGGTTCTAAACGAAAGCTGAATTCCAAAACCGTTTAACCATTGTTCAAATTCGGATTCGTTTTTTAAAGCAATTCCTTGGGAAATAAAATCGGAAACTTCTTTTTGATTTTGATTGTTAATTGCCAAATAATAAAGAAAATAAGCCTTAGATTCTAAATCTTCGGGGTTGTTTAAAAAGTTCAATAAATGCGAAATAAACCGAACTTCGGTAGCGTTTTTAATCAACAATGTTTCAGATGAAACTATCGGAATTCCTTTTTCGATTAAAAAATTAGCAATTGCAGTTCCGTTGCGTTTGTGACGAATTAAAATCGCGATGTCGGCATAGACAAAGCCTTTTTTCAACACACTTTCAATAGTTTCTAAAATTGATGCTAAATAATAATCGGTTTTGGTGTTAGCTTCGTCAGAGATTTCTGCTTCGTCATCTTCGGAAAGGTCTTCGTCTTGATCGATAAATTCAATAGAAACATAGCCCCCTTTTTTGTTGTTTGACTTTTGAAAACTGTGATTTTGGTATAAATCTTTATAATCTTCGTTATCAAATTTGGCAGAAATTAATTTAAAAAACAGATTGTTAAAATCGATTACTTCTGAATAACTTCTGTAATTGGTGTCTAAATGAACTATGTTTTTTTCTTTATTGTTAAACGGATTGTGCGATTTGCTTAGTTCAATAAACTGCTCTGCTTTTCCGCCGCGCCAACGATAGATGGATTGTTTTGGGTCGCCAACAATCATCAATGTGCCTTTTTCTCCATTGATTTCGCTCGAAGTAGCGTTGTCAATAAGCGGAATTAAGTTGCTCCACTGCATCTCGGAAGTGTCCTGGAACTCGTCGATGAAAAAATGGCGATAGCGTTCGCCAATTCGCTCATAAATAAAAAGTGCTGGCTGGTTTTTTATTTCGTTAAAAATAATTGTGTTGAACACCGAAATACTCATCACGTTTTTCTCTTTTTGAATAGTGCTAAACTCGGTGTTGACGGTGTTTACTAACGAAAGCGGTGTACTGTTTTTTAGGAACGCTTTATATAAATTTTTCTTTGAAATTGCTGTATAAACGGGTTGTAACATCAAAATAATCTCGGGCAAAATACTTTCGATTATCGATTTGTCTTTGGCGGTTTTATTGATTGCTACTTTATCAACAGAATCAAAATAATGCTTTTTTTCTTTAGAATCGGATTGAACAATAGAATTCAAATGATTGATAAAAGTGCCTCTTGAAAACGATTTGAAGTCGATATTGTTTTGTTCAATCAAACTGATAATTTGCTTTGCAACCGCGCTATTTTCTTGTTCAATTTTATGAATTGCTGCCAGTGTTTCAAGTTTTATTTTCAAAAAATCGTTGATAGAAACGTCTTTAAGTTGCTCGATTTCTTCTCTGTTATTTTCATTGAGAATAAGTTTGCTAATATCAAAAATAGTTCTTGAAACGTCCCAACTTTTGTCGTCGTCTGCTTTTTCGAGCGTAAAATCGACTAATAATTTAGTTAGAAACGGGTCGGTTCCTGTTTGTTCAATCAAACTGTCTATGGCTTCGGTCAATAAATTTTCAGAATCTAAAGTAACATCAAACGAAAGCGGCAAACCTAAATCAAAAGCAAATGCACGAATAACTTTGTGTGTAAATTTGTCGATGGTAGAAATATCAAACGCTGCATAATTATGAATAATATGTTTGATAATTTGCTTAGATTTTTGCGTAATAGCGTTCAAATCGAGACCTGTTTCTGCACTGATAACGGTCATCAATTCGATTGTTTTTTCGTTGGGTTGGTCTTGACCAAAAGCGGTTAAATTGCCTACAATTCGGCTTTTCATTTCGTGAACCGCTTTGTTTGTAAACGTAATTGCTAGAATATTTCTGTAAGCATCGTTTGACTTTGCGGTCAGAATAATTTTTAAATATTCTTTGACCAACGTATAAGTTTTGCCCGAACCAGCCGAAGCGTCGTATAATGAAAATGAAGGTCTGTTCATTGTAGTTTTGAATAAGAAAAGGTTTTCAAATGTAGTTTTTTAGGATTAATTATTTGAGCTTTAATCTAGAAAATACTACAAAATAAAATCCAAATAATTTTGTTTGTTTATTACTTCAAATTTTGCGTCTGGATAGGCTTTTGCAAATGCGGTCGGAATTTTTACTTTTCTATTGTCATTCCATTTGAATTTAAAACCGTTTAAAATTCCGTTTTCTTCTTCAAGCCAATCCAATTCTTGTTGATCATAGGTACGCCAGAAGTAATTTGAAACTGTTTTTTCTTTATAATTTTGATTTTTTATTCTCTCGGCCGCAAGATAGTTTTCCCAAAGTGCGCCAACATCAGTTCTGTTTTCTAATCGAGTAAAATTATTAATAACTGCGTTACGAATTCCGTTGTCAATAAAATACCATCGGTTAGATTTGGTAATTTCTTTCCGAAGGTTTCTGCTAAATCCGGGCACTTTATAAATCACAAAAACTTTTGATAATAAATCTAAATAGCTTTCGACCGTATTTTTTGAGATTCCTAACTGTCTGGCTAATTCTTGTAAAGAAACTTCTTGACCTACTTGAAAAGCAATTAATTTGAGTAAATCTAAAATTTTATTTGACTGTTTAATACCATCAAAAATCAGAATATCTTTTAATAAATAGGAATTTACTATTTCTTTCAAATAGTTTATTTTATCTTTCCAATCTGGATATCGCTCTAACTCTGGATAACTTCCAAAAAGTAATCGTTCTTCTAATTTATTGATGGTTTCTTTATGGTTTTCTTGTTTTGAAAACTCCATTTGAGCAAACGGAAATAAGTAAATAGTGTTTTTTCTGCCAACTAATGGTTCGCCAAGTTTGTTTGATAAATCAAAAACAGACGAACCTGTTGCAATTACTTTTATTCCGTCAATAGTGTCAACAATCAGTTTCAATATTAACCCAATATCTGGAATATTTTGTGCTTCGTCAATGACCAATAAGTTGATGTTTGCTAAAAGTCGATTATAATTGCTTATTGAACGCTCTTTTAAAAGATTAGCATCATCAAGGTCGTCTCCGTTGAGTTTTAAATAAGTAGATTTAGGAATTGAAGAAAGATAGTTTTTTATGTATGCCGTTTTTCCAACACGTCTTGCGCCTAATAAAATCAGTACTTTATTTGGTAAAACTCTATTATTGAATAATTCATCTATGCCTCGTTTTAAAAAATCCATGGGCTGTATTTTTAATAAATCATGCAACAAAGATATTAAAAAAATGTAAATTCAGTCAATATACTGACGGAATTAATGTAAATTCAGTCATTTGAAAATGGTATTAAATGATAAATAAATATGTTAAATAATAAAAATCAATATTTTAACAATAGATAATTAATAAAGACTTTAACAACTAATTTTATCAACTCTGTTTTGGTGTCTTCCGCCTTCAAATTCTGTGTTTAAAAAAGTTTCAACAATCTCAATAGCTTGTTGAACAGAAGTAAATCTAGCAGGAATACTCACAATATTAGCGTTATTGTGTTGACGCGCTAGCCCAGAAATTTCTTTGGTCCAACAAAGTGCCGCACGAATTCCTTGATGTTTATTAGCAGTCATGGCTATTCCGTTTCCAGAACCACAAATCACAATTCCAAATTCGGCAACTCCAGATTCAACATCAACTGCGACTGGATGACCAAAATCTGGATAATCAACACTATCAAAAGTGTCGGTTCCGTGATTAAGAATTTCGTGACCATTTGAGGTTAAAAACGCTACAATTTCATTTTTATATTCTGGACCTGCATGGTCGTTTCCGATAGAGATTTTCATATAATTTTGATACTAATTATTCAGACAAATTTAATTAAACTTTTATGAGTATATCGATTTGATTACTATAAATTTATAAATTAAAAACTAAAATTAAAATAAAATTAAATAATTCAATATTAAGGCTTTATACAAATATTTTTTAACATAAAATAAGAGTGTTAATAATATTTTACATTTCGTTGATGTTCAGTTTACTTTAAATTAACATAAATTGTTGACAACTTCATATAAAAATTTAAAACTATTTCTTGATTATTAATATAAAAATTGTAATCAAAAATTGGGTTGGAATAATCTAAAAAAGTTAGGTCGTTTTTTAAAAAAGTTATCAAGATAAAAACGACGTTTTTCAACAGAAAGCGATTATTAAAGTTATATACAAAACAAGGTGTTTTTAGGTTATTAACAACTGTTGATTAAATTTTAATTTTGACTAAAAATAAGGTTTTTACTATTTCAAAAAGCTGTTGATAAATTTTTATAAAAA
>CAIXNQ010000248.1 GCA_903920835.1 uncultured Bacteroidota bacterium
ATTAAATCAGTGTTGTAAGTTGGTGTAGATGATACCGTATATGTTGTTGTTTGTGTTGGCGAAACTGTTGGGTTTGCATTGTTTGGGTCGGTCAACGTAGCGTCGGGAGGGCTAGCGGTCCAATTATATCCAGCAGTGCTACCTGAAACACTTAGATTGAAAGAACTTCCTGAACAAATTGAAGTACTAGTACTAACAGTTAAATCTGCTGGTGGGGCTAAAACAATATTTATTGAAGCATTATTATTATTTGAATCAGTAACCGATCCAATATAAGTTCCAGCTGGCAACCCTGAAAATGTTCCGTTATTGTTAGATAATGATATTGGACCAGAAATGGAAAAATTTGTGTAAGGTGCTAAGCCACCAACACCAGAAAGTGAAATTAGTCCATCTATATTATTACCACACGAAGGATTGGTTGAAGAAAAGTTTAAAGAAAGGGGAGTCAATGGGGCAGTTACCGAAAAATCATCGACTGCAAAATCATTTCCTAATTGACTAGTATTACTATTATATAATTTAATATTTACATAAGCAGTAGTTGGTTTAAAAGTATAAATCACTTGTTGCCAACCCAAACTAGGAAGTGGAGCTAAAGTAGTACTACCTGGTAACATAGTGACTTGTGTTGCATTTAGTGCTTGTACAATAATATTTGCTTGAGTGGCGATGTTAGTAACCGTTGTAGAGACCGATTTGATCCAGTAACTGAAAGTATAGGTTGCTCCAATTGTTAATGGTCCAACACCTCCACCAGCATTTCCAGCTTCCCAAAAATTTTGCTGACCACCATTTTGATTACCGTCGATAACCATCATTTTTCCAGTACCAGAGTGGTCGGTTCCAGCAATAAAAAATGCTGGATTCATTGGTTGCGGATTTGTAGTAATTGAATATTGACCAGGTGATGTGGTTCCTGAATAGGGTGGATTTATTGCTACATATCCGGCACCGTTTGTTAAGAACCCAATGCCACTTCCACCAAGTTCAAAACTGCCGTTAGACAATAGGTTTTGACCTGTGACCACATTATTGAATAATGAAAAAGTAAGAATGAAAAAAGATAAAAAAAGACGATTTTTTAGCATGACAACTAATGTAATTAATGTTCTTAAAATTGGGGCACAAGTTAGTATATATTTTGATGCAACTAATCAATAATTCATTATTTTAAAATTAACAAAAAGTAATTTTTCAATTCGATGATTTTGATACTTTTTATTCGTTTTAAATAATCAATACAAATTCTTAAATTTTAATTTATTTTGTAATAATAAGCGACTTATATATCGGCTAAATTATATTTAATATCAAAAATATTATTTTCGATAGAAAAAATATAAATTGAATATTGGGAAATTGAATTTTTAATATAAAAAATAAGACTAGAATATTGTGAATTTAGATTTTTAAAACGAAAAATTAAAATTTTAATTAGGATAAATAGAATCTTTTATTAGTATATATTAGGACTTGAATAGGGGAAAAAAGAACATTAAATATGGAAGATAATATTTTATAGGAACAAATATTTCTTAATTCCAATCAAAATATTACTTTAATAAACTGATTAATTTTGTTATTAAATTCATCAACATTTAACGGTTTTCTTTTTTTTTCCGAGCTGACCTTTGGCAATTGATTTGTTAATATATTCTGTTGCATTAGGGAGTTTGCAGGCAGTTTTTCCAAAGTCAATTTCTATCTTTCCAATTGATTTAGCTACTTCTAGAGCCCTATTTGTTAAAGATTTCACATAAACTCCAACAGAAATAACAAAGGAATTCATGGCATATTTTTGTCGGTCATTAACCGTTAAAATATTATTTTGAACGCTGTGAAGTAATTGTTCTATCAATTTCAAATCTAAATTATCATCTGAAACTAAAGAAACCAATCCAGTTAATGTATGCCAACCTGCAACTGCAATATGTTCTTTCTTATTTTCAATCCATGCTAAAGCTAGTTCAAATCCAAAATTGCTGCCAGCACATACCCAAGGAACTGCATAGTCTCTGATATTACTTGAAACTGCTAGTTCAACCCAATGATTCAAGTCGGCTTTGGTCATTTTTTTATCATTGGCAATTAGTGCCGCCAAATACATCGCATCGGCATTTTGAGTATCAAAAAGTGCTAAAGAAAGATCGTAATTGGTTTTAATTCGTTTTTGAATTTTCTTTATATCGCCCACTTTTACACCAAAACAGGGTTCTTTAATCCCATGATTGAGCCAGATTTTCTTGGTGTTTTCGCTCCCATAACTTTCGAGCTCAATCATTATTTGATCTAGAATTTCCATTCTTAGTTTAAACTTGAATTACACCTAGATTAAATTTCTTTTCAATTGGGGAGTGGTTCGCAGCTTCAATCCCCATAGAAATCCAAGTTCGGGTGTCTAACGGGTCGATAATTGCGTCTGTCCAAAGTCGTGAAGCGGCGTAATAGGGTGAAACTTGGGCATCATATCGGGCTTTTATTTTATCGAAAAGTGCGGCTTCTTTTGTTTCGTCAACGACTTCGCCTTTTGCTTTTAAAGAAGATGCTTCAATTTGTGCCAACACTTTTGCTGCTTGAGTGCCTCCCATTACGGCAAGTTCTGCGCTTGGCCAAGCTGCAATTAAACGTGGGTCGTAGGCTTTTCCACACATGGCATAGTTTCCTGCGCCATAAGAATTTCCAACAATTATAGTAAACTTTGGTACTACTGAATTTGAAACAGCATTAACCATTTTGGCACCATCTTTAATGA
>CAIXNQ010000249.1 GCA_903920835.1 uncultured Bacteroidota bacterium
ATGTTGTTTTTTCAATATCTGAATTGAAATCAATACTGTATACGTTATCATAAGAAACGGTAATTAAAGTTTTATCTTCATATTCTCCAATTCCTACTACTTGAAAATGTTGAATAGATTTTTTTCTAAGAAAAGATTTAAAATGCTTTCCATCAAATAAACTCAATCCGTTTTCAGTGCCCAACACCAAACAATGATGCTTTTTAGAATAGTATATTTTTCTGATGCCATTGTTAATTAAACCCTCTTTCTTGCCAAAGTAGGTAAACTTTTTGCCATCAAATTTAGCAAGACCGTTGCCATATAAAGACAACCAGAGATTATGGTCGTTGTCTTCAGCTATAGACCAAACTTCGCTATACTTTAATCCGTTGGTTTCGTTATAAATTTTATAGGAAGTGCCATCATAGCAACACAGTCCCGCTTCTGTTCCAATCCACATTAGACCACGACTGTCTTTAAAAAAACATTTTATGCCATTGCTCGGAAGTCCATCATTTATAGTAATGTTCTTGCTAGGGATTGTTTGTCCGTTTACGGTGTTTAAAACAAGTGTAAGAATTAATAGAAAACTAATTTTTTTGAATAACAGCATTGATAAAATCATCTTTTTTTCTGACCGAAACAGGAAGTGATTCACCATTTGTCAATTCTACTAAATAATCATTGGTTTTATTAAAACGGGTCACATAATTTATGTTAACAAGGTAACTTCTGTGAATTCTTTTAAAAATATTGGCAGGCAATAACTCCTCTACTAGTTTAAGCGTTTTGGTAAGTGTAATTTTCTTTCCGTCTAAAAACACAACTTTGGTGTAGTTACTTTCTGCCTCGCAATAGAGGATTGAATTTACCTTTACAAATTCAAAACCTGTTTCTGTTTGAAATGCAATCTTGTGAAATTGTGAACTACCAAAATCAATATTTTCAATAAGCAACATTAGCCTGTCTTGTTGCGAAGCTTTATTTTGCTTCGCTTCATATTTTTTTACTGTTTCTAATAAATCGATATAACCAATAGGCTTTAATAAATAATCCAATGCACTAAATTTAATTGCATCAATAGCAAATTCAGAATGTGCTGTTGTAAAAATCACTTCAAAATTTACTTCTTTGATTTCTTTAAAAAGTTCAAATCCATTTTTATTTGGCATTTGAACATCCAAAAAGACCAACTCAGGATTGTATTTTTCAATAGTAATAACCGCTTCATCAACACTTTCGCATTTGGCTAAAACTAAAAACTTATTAGGAAAATAGCGCATCAAGAGCTGTTCTAAAAACTCACGAGCGTTATACTCATCATCAACTATTAGGGTCTTTATCATTCGATAAAAATAGTTAAATTTAATTTGTTTAAACTAATGATTTATTAAACGTAGCGAAACTTCAAGTTAGCGTTGCAGAATAACGTCAATTGTTATGCTTAAATTTATCATTGTTTTGTGGTTTTGAGTTTAATAAATTCTGCCTAGTCTTATTTATTCATTTTGGTTGTTCTGATAATTTAAAAAACCCAATTTATAGGTACTTAATCTTACTTTCTGTTTATTAATAGTCCTTGTATAGGTTGTATTTTTTATAAATCATTCATTAATAGTCTCTTTGCTCAGAATTAGAAAAATCCAAGTCGCAATAAGGGAACTCGTGGCGGCGCTACGGGCGTTCGTGGCGTAAATAAGGGAACTCGTGGCGGCGCTACGGGCGTCCGTGGTGTAAATAAGGGAACTCGTGGCGGCACTAAGGGCGTTCGTGGCGTAAATAAGGGAACTCGTGGCGGCGCTACGGGCGTTCGTGGAGTAAATAAGGGAACTCGTGGAGG
>CAIXNQ010000250.1 GCA_903920835.1 uncultured Bacteroidota bacterium
AATTCTTACTGGCTTCTTCGGGCGTAATCATTTTCTGCCAAACTACTTTCTGGGCAGTTTGAGTAGCTATCTGCCGTTTGGCTTCTTCCATTGCGGTATGAGTAATTTGCTTATAAAAAAAGTAATTTTAGTGCCGCTAAGAGTTTCCTTACAGAAGCACCGCAGCCCCATTGCTTTTATAATGGAAATATTTGACTAGTCCTAAATCAGTTTTTCAATAGTCTAAACTGCTTCGTCAATGCCTTAAACCAGCTTGTGAAACAGGAGTTAAAAAAATTGAAATTTATGGTGACTCAAATATTCATTAATAGAATTTTACAATTCTCCATTGTACTTTGGGTCAAAATCAACCATCCATTCAATGCCGAATTTATCTCGAAACATCCCAAAATAAGAACCCCAAGGGCTGTCTGCAATGGGCATTTCAATTGTTCCGCCAGAAGATAGGCCTTTAAATAATTTGTCGGCTTCGTCTTTGCTTTCTGCGCTAATTGAAATTTTTATTCGGTTTTCGTTTTCACTTACTTGTCCGAGAACATCAGGAACATCGCTCGCCATTAACACATCATTTTTGCCTATGGGTAGTGCAATGTGCATAATTTTATTGGCTTCGTTTTCTGAAAATGGTTGGTCGGGCATTGCCATATCTTTAAACCGACTAATCATTGCGAATTCACCACCAAAAACCGATTTGTAAAACATGAATGCTTCTTCTGCATTGCCATTAAAATGTAAGTAGGGATTAATTTGTGCCATTTTTATAAAATATAAATTATTAGTATTTAAAGTTTCAATTCGTTTTTTTGCTATATTTAGAAATCAGATTAATTAAAAATACTGCATTAAATATATTTCAAAAATATAGAAAAAAAATCATTTGAAACTATAAAATAAATAATAGTCTTAACTATTTTCTTATTTAGATTTTTAATAGTGATGTTGTATTTTTTATGTTTTTAGAAAACTAATTTTTATGTTTTTTAGCACTCAATTTTATTCAAATACTTGAGTTAACTGGCTTGTTTCATTTTAAAATTTCCATTATTTTGTGATTTAATTGCAAAAAGTTATTTCAATTTTGTTATTTTTACACACCTTTTCTATTAGTGTGCTATTTTATATCGCTTTGAAATTGGTATAACTCGATTATTTTCTTCAATGAAATATATATTTAATTGTTTTGTTTATCTTTTATTCGCCACGTTTTCAGCAATGGCTCAATGCAGCAAGACACATTATATTCCTCCAGTTGCATGTTCTAATGACCCATTACAAGCACCACAAGAACACTATTTATATATTTCCTGTCCAAGTATATCGCCTATTAATTTTAAGATTTATAACCTGGGAGGTGCAATAATTTCGGGCCAAGTAAGTAGAGATCAACCTTACGTATATGACATTGGTTTTGGTAGTAACACGCAATTTATCATAGACAGAAGTAAAGTAGGAACCGTTCTCAACAACAAAGGATTTATTGTAGAAGCTGAAGATTTGGTTTATGTGAATTTGAGAGTAACTGCATCATCAGACCATTTTCAAGCTGGAAGTATCGTTTCAAAAGGCCTAGCTGCTCTTGGAACTCAGTTTAGAATTGGTGGATTTATAAATACTGGAGTAGCTAATACAACAAATGCACATTATACTTTTGCTACTATTCTAGCCACCGAAGACAATACCATTGTTTCGTTTTCTGATATAAAAGCGGGAGCTGTTTTGATTAATAATGCAGCAGCTGGAAATACGCCGCCGCCCATAACATTAAATAGCGGTCAAAGCTATGCCATAGCTGTTCAAGGCCCTACGGTAGCAAATGCAGATGCACTTATTGGTGCCGCTATAACCTCGAATAAACCAATTGCAGTAAATTGTGGCTCTTTTGAAGGGTCTAACGGAAATACAAGTAATTTAGATATTGGAATGGACCAAATTGTTTCTTCAGAACGCACAGGAACAGAATATATTTTTATCAAAGGAAATGGTCTTGACGTGACTGAACGCCCCTTAATTATTTCTAATGAAAATGGAACTGATGTTTTTTTAAACGGAAACACTACTGCATTTACTACCCTAAATGCCGGAGAATATCTAGCACTTAGTGGTACTGATTTTTCTGCTCAAGGCAATCTTTATGTCACTACTTCAAAAAAAGCATTTGCTTATCAAGGCATCGGTGGAAAACCTGAACAACCCAATCAAAACATGCACTTTGTGCCACCAATAAGTTGTCAAACTCCAAAAATAATCAATAATATTCCTTTGATAAATAGCGTTGGTGATGATCCGTCTTTTACAGCAACGATTTGTATTGTGACTGAGGCTGGAGCTTCACTTAATTTTATTAAAGGTCGTAATAATTTTACTTTAGCTTCATTGCCGATAGGAATTACTGCCACAGGACCATTAGCTATTATTGGCAATCCTAATTTTGTAACTTATAAACTCGAAGGTGTTACAGGAAATGTTTCTGTATTTTCTACCAAACAAGTATATTTGTCTTATTATGGATCAAGTAATGCAGCTACTTATGGAGGCTTCTTTTCGGGATTTACTTTTAAACCTGAAGTTACTTTTGGCCAAGTAAGCACAAATACTCTAGGAAATTGCATTCCAAATATTAGTTTAAGTTTAAATCCTATTTTGGCTTTCGACTCTTTTCAATGGTATCAAAATGGAATTGCCATTGCGGGTGAAACTTCCAACAGCTATGTGCCAACGCAACCAGGAAATTATCAAGTTTATGGTCAAATTACAGGCTGCCCTTTAGATGCAAGTGTGACTATTTCTGATGAGATTCCTGTGAGTGATTGCCCTGCAGATAACGATAGAGATGGTATTAATAACAACATTGATTTAGACTTAGACAACGACGGTTTAACAAATTGCTCGGAATCATTAGGAATTATCCAGATACCATTAGCTAACATTGCAGGTGATACATTTAGTATTTCTAATTATTCTAATTCATTTACAGGAATATTAACCCCTAAAGAAGTCTCCGCTCCTGCAGTTGCAAACCCATTTGTTGGTCAGGCCAATGGTAGTTTCGTGACCGAAGTTCCATCTGGCAAAAACAATGCTATTACTTACGACATGACTTTTGCGCAGCCAGTTTCTTTAGAAATGGATTACGTTATTAATGCTGCTGCAACAGATTTGCTAAATTCTAATGGGAGTTTTGTATTAAAATGTCCAATAAATAATACAATAACGGTTTTAAACCCCAGCAATCAATTGCTGATTGACACCAATTATGATGGCAATTACGAAACCGGCATAACTCAATTTTCTTCATTTGAAATTAGGTTCAGATTCAATGGACTTACTCCTTTAGCAGTTGGTGCTGGCACTTTTTCTTTTAGAACTAATTTAACGAATTCCCTTTCGATTACACACAGTAATTTATCAGAAACTGCTAATAATAAAGCTACATTTTCTTTTCAAGCAACTTGTATTCCTAAAGACACTGACGGTGATGGAATAGCAGATCAAGTGGATATTGATTCCGACAATGACGGTATTTTAGACCTCGACGAAGCAACAGGAACACACTATATTGTTTCCAGCACCACAGATGCTAACCAAGATGGTATTTATGATGAGTTTGCAACAGGATTAACGCCGATAGATTCTGACAATGATGGAATTCGAGATTATTTAGATTTAGATTCAGACAACGATGGAATTCTGGATACTGTTGAAGCGCTTGGAGGAGTTTATACTGCGCCAGCCACAACTGACGTAAATCAAGATGGGCTTTATGATGATTATGGCAATGGAAGCATTGCAATTGACACCGATGCTGACGGAATAAAAGATTATTTAGATTTAGATTCTGATAACGATGGTATTTTTGATATTGTAGAATCGGGTAGCAATGCTTTAGATATTAACTTAAATGGCGTCATTGATGGTTTACCAATTAGTTTTGGACAGAATGGACTTTCAAACAGTGTCGAAACTTTGCCCGACAGCGGAATCCTTTCTTACACCTTATTAAATACTGACGCTAATTTAAATAATGGTGATAATATACCAAATTACATTGATTTAGATAGTGATGCAGATGCTTGTGCGGATGTTATAGAAGCTGGCTTTCTTGATCCAGACGGCGACCAAATGTTAGGAAGCGTTGTTCCACCAACTATTAATAGCGCTGGGGTAGTAAATAGCGGCGTTGGCTATATTTTTCCAAATGCAAACTATATCATTAATGCTTCAATTATTATTACCACACAACCTGAAAGTAAAATAACAGGTTGTGTAGGACATAAATTGATAATTGCTGCTGAAACATCTGTTGTTGATGCTTATCAATGGCAAATCTCCACCGACAACGGAACGACTTGGTCAAACATAACAAACAATTCTGTTTATTCTGGAGCAACTACAGCATCTTTAATAATAAATCCAGTTTCGCTAGCAATGAATGGCAATTTGTATCGACTAGATTTATTCAAAATCGGCAATTCTTGTGGCTTAGTTTCAAATGAAGCAAAAGTTACGGTTTATGCTGTTCCTGTCATAAATTCTCCAATAACTTTAAAACAGTGCGACGATGATACTGACGGAATTTCTAGCTTTAATTTATTAGCAACCAACAGCAATATTTCTGCGAACGCTGCTGTTGAAACTTTTACTTATTTCACTGATTTAATTAGCGCAGATAATGACGATTCATTGTTTCAAATTAATTCTCCAACCACCTATTTGAGTAATAATGGAATTGTTGGCGTTCGAGTGACCAATAGCGATGGTTGTTATAGTGTTGCTCAACTAAATATTGTGGTTTCGGCTACCCAAATTCCTGCAACTAAACATTGGGATTTTTGGAAATGTGATGACTATATAGATGTGGTTAACAATGACCGCGACGGAATAACACTGTTCGATTTTAGTGCCGCAAACGTTGATATCAAAACCAACTATCTATCCAATCCATCGTTATATAATTTAAAATATTATAGAAACATTACAGACGCATTGGCTTTTAACAATCCAATAGCAGACATTACTGCCTACAGAAATATAGGTTTCCCAAATAGTGAGCAAGTTATTGGAAGAATTGATAGTATTTTAGATAACGCTTGCTATGGTTTTGCTAAAATTAATTTAACCGTAGAAGCTTTGCCTGTGATTAATAATGTTGGGACAAACTTTCTAATTCGTCATTGCGATGATGACCAAGATGGTAGTTTTGGTTTTGATACTAGTGCCTTAGATACATCAATCTTAAATGGTCAAGCAAATGTGGCCCTCAGTTATTATGATAACACAGGTGTTCTAATTGGAAGCAATTTGCCAAATCCTTTTGTAGTTAATAGTTCGGTTTTTATAACTGTTAGAGCTACAAACACTATAACCAAAGACCCAAGTGGTCCTTGTTTTACAGAAAAGCAAATTCAGTTTTTAGTTGATCAATTGCCAATAATACCCATTGCCACTCCTTCAACTTTTTTAGAATGTGATGACGAGCTAGATCCAGCAAATCAAAACGGGATTTATCTTTTTGACACTTCAAACCTAGAAAGTACTTTGCTGACAGGTCAAACCAATATGAATGTAATCTTTACAAAAACTGACGGAACGGTAATTACTCCAATTCCTAATTTTAATACTTCTAGCCAAAACATAATTGCAACAGTTCAGAATCCATTAAACACAACTTGTATAGCTACAAAGAAAATCTTTTTTGGAGTTTGTCCGTTGCCAAATATTCCGTTGACAGTTCCAGATTCTTTTGTTTGTTTAAATTTACCAACTTCTTTTTTAACGCTCACTCCACAAATTCTTGACGGTGCTTTACCTAGTTTATATACTTATTCATGGACAAAAGATGGAGTAGCTATTCCTGGAGCAACAAGCTTAACATTGCTCGTAAATTCTGGCGGTTTATATACTGTAACTGTAACAACAAACAGAGGTTGCTTTAGAACAAAAAAAGAAACCGTGTTATCCTCAGAAATTGCAGCAATTACAGCCATTGATATAATTGATTTTAACGACACCGAAACCAATTCACTTTTGGTTCATGTTTCTGGAATTGGTGATTATGAATATAGTTTAGACCAACCCGATGGTCCGTTTCAATCATCGCCCTATTTTGCTCCTGTGGATATGGGCATTCACACCGTGTATGTAAATGACAGAAAAAACTGTGGACGTGCTCAAAAAGACGTTTCTGTTTTTGGTACGCCAAAATTTTTCACGCCAAACAATGACGGTTTCAATGATTTTTGGAATTTAAAAGGCGTAAGCCAAACCGAAGGAGCAAAATCAACCCTCTATATATTTGACCGACATGGCAAACTTTTGAAACAAATCTCTGCAAAAAGCGAAGGTTGGGACGGCACTTATAACGGACATGAAATGCCAGCCGATGACTATTGGTTCCTGCTTCAGCTGGAAGACGGACGCACGATTAAAGGACATTTTGCTTTGAAACGATGAGAAAGATTTAGACAAAAGAATTGAAAAATCGTCAAGAAATCAAATGCTAAATTATAGTTATATAAATTAATTTTTTTAATCTTAAATAGAAACCATCTCTGCAACGAGATGGTTTTGTTTTTTTTAATACTTTTTGAAAGTTATCAGAATCTTGCCAGCGTTAGAATGAATCTGACAGGTGCGGGGATGAATCTGACAGGCGCGGGAATGAATCTGACTATTGTCAAACCCCATTGTTTTTTCGCAATAGCGTTTGACAGGTAAACAATAGCGTCTTACAGTTCAACAATCGTTCTTTATACTGTCGCAATGGCAGTTTACATTAAAACAATTGCGTCTCACACTGTCGCAATGACAGTTTACACTGTCGCAATGGCGGTTTACATGCAAACAATAGCCTTTTACAGCATCGAAATGGCATCTTACAGTAAAACAGTACAATTAGGGCTTTTTTATGCATTATTCTAAAAAATTCTAACTCAATTTATTCGAGATTAAACTAATAAATTCTTTGCGGGTTTTGTCTTGTTCAAACGCCCCTGTAAATGATGAAGTGGTCGTGAATGAGTTTTGTTTTTGAATGCCTCGCATTTGCATACAGAGGTGTTGGGCTTCAATAACTACTGCTACGCCCATTGGGTTTAGGGCTTCTTGAATGCAAGCTTTTATTTGGTCTGTAAGGCGTTCTTGTACTTGCATTCTGCGTGCAAAAGCATCTATAATTCGAGGTATTTTGCTCAAGCCGACAATTTTTCCGTTCGGGATATATGCCACGTGGGCTTTGCCAAAAAACGGCAATAGGTGGTGCTCGCACATGGAGTAAAGTTCGATGTCTTTTACAACAATCATTTGCTGATGATCTTCTGTAAACATTGCCGATTTTAGGATTTCAAGTGGGTCAAGTTCATAGCCGTGGGTTAAAAACTGCATGGCTTTGGCAGCTCTTTCGGGCGTTTTTTCTAAGCCTTCGCGGCTGATGTCTTCGCCTAAATTGGTAATGATAGTTGCATATCCATCAGAGATTGTTGTTAATCTGTTTAAATCGTAATTCTCTATTTTTTCGTAATTCTTCATTAATTGTTCTGTCATTTTTGAACTTTATAATTTATTTAATTGGGTTACATTTTAAAACTTACAATGCCATAATCCATCTGAAATATTTGTCCTGAGATTGATTTTGCATTTTCGGAGATTAAGAAATTTGCCATTTCAGCAACTTCTTCAGGTTTCAAATAATTCTTCATTGGATGTCTTTCGACCATGTTTTCTTTCATTCGGTCATTTCGTAAAATGTTAGACGAAAGACTGGTTTCGGTAATCGTAGGCGCAATGGCATTGATTCTAACCGAAGTTGCTAATTCGGCGCCGAGTGATTTTACGAGTCCTTCCACACCCGATTTTGCGGCAGCAATGCTGGCATGAAATGGCATTCCGAGCTTGGCAGCAACCGTGCTAAAAAGTACAATTGCAGGTTGATTTCCTTTTTTTAACGTTGGCAAAAAATGCTGAATCGCTTTAACTGCACCGTTGTGTTTAATGTAGT
>CAIXNQ010000251.1 GCA_903920835.1 uncultured Bacteroidota bacterium
AAGATTGAGACGGCAGCAATTTGCGATGACGACGAAATGCTTTTAGGGCATCGTACAACGCCTCTGATGAGACTTCGAAATGCAACCTATATTATTTTAACACACAACCATCCGTCGGGGAAATTAGTTCCGAGTGAAGCCGATATTTCTATTACTAAGAAGATAAAAACCGCAGGAGTTCAACTCGAAATTCCAATTTTAGACCACATAATAATTACTGAAAACGGCTATTTTAGCTTTGCCGATGAAGGAATTTTATAAATTAACAATATGATTACCGACGTTTTCTTTGATTTAGACCATACCCTTTGGGATTTTGATACCAATTCTACCTTAGCTTTTAAAAAAATTTTTAACAAAGCCCATCCATCAATTAATATTAATGAATTTATTAGCATTTATTTGCCAATAAATACTGCACTATGGAAATTGTATCAGGTAAATAAAATCAGTAATGAAGAATTGCGCTACCGTCGGTTAAAAGAATCATTTGATGGTTTAAACTATGCTATTTCTGACGCAGAAATTAATCAGTTGGCGATTGATTACATTGCATTTTTGCCCGAGAACAATCTACTATTTGATGGAGCAATCGAAATTTTAGATTATTTATCAAAAAAATATAAGTTGCACATCATTACCAATGGTTTTGCAGAAGTTCAAACAAAAAAAATAGTCAATTCAAACATTGCTTCTTATTTTATTACAGTAACAAATTCTGAAATGTCAGGTGTAAAGAAGCCCAACCCAATAATTTTTGATCACGCCGTTAAAATAGCCAACACATCCAAAGAAAAATCAATAATGATTGGAGATTGCATTGATTCAGATGTTAATGGTGCTTTAAACTATGGTATGGATGCGGTCTTTTTTAACCCTTATAACGCAAAAGTTGAATCTCATATAAAACAAGTTTCACATTTATTAGAACTAAAAAAACATTTATAACCATGAAAAAAATAATTCTCCTTTTTTTGTTATCAAGTATCGGTTTTGCTCAGAACATCAACCAATATAATTATGCTTTAGTACCTGCAAAGTTTAGTTTTTTGAAAGAAAATAATCAGTATAATTTAAACCTCATCTCAAAATTATATTTGAAGAAATATGGATTTGAAGCATATTTTGACAACGAAGATATGCCAAATGAATTTGCTTCTAACAATTGCAACAAAGTTTTTCTGGATGTAATTTCTTGCGGAAATTTATTTACTACCAAACTAAAAGTAATCTTGAAAGATTGCAAAAACAAAATCATTTCAACCTCACCCGAAGGCAAAAGCGGCGAAAAAGAGTTTCAGCTTGCCTACAACCAAGCTCTCAGGATGGCATTTGATAACTGGAGCGAACTAAAAGCGCACAATTTTCAGCCCGCTGAAAAATCAATTGAAGTTAATAAAGAAAACGAAAAAGTTACAGAGACGAAAACAATAATAAATGAAAATCTTTTTTCGCCAGCCACATCCTTATTTGCAAAACCAACAGCTATGGGCTATCAACTATTAACCAACAATACAAACGTTCCGGTTTTAGTCTTAACACTTCAAAAAACCTCTTTACCAACTGTTTTTATTGCTTCAGAAAATGGGCAAATGGGTGTCTTGATTCAGAAGTACAATCAATGGTATTTTGAATATTACATTCAAGAGGGTTTGGTTTCAAGATTGGTTAATATATCTTTCTAAATTTTATTTATAATCGAGCATATTTATATTTGGTTTAAAGACTAAAAAAAGTTTAACTTTATAAATTATGAATCAATTCCTTTTTCAAAAACGGGGCAGTGAAACTTTTTTTACTTATAGCTACTTCTTCAGGAGTTCCTTTGGCTACAACTTGTCCGCCGCCTTTCCCTCCTTCTGGACCAATGTCGATAATATAATCTGCGAGTTTAATGACATCCATATTGTGTTCGATAATTAGAATGGTGTTGCCTTTATCGACCAATTTATTGATGACTTCCATCAATACTCGAATGTCTTCAAAATGCAATCCTGTAGTGGGTTCGTCAAGAATATAAAAAGTATTTCCGGTGTCTTTTTTTGACAATTCGCCTGCCAATTTAATTCGTTGTGCCTCGCCACCCGAAAGCGTAGTCGATTGCTGACCGAGCGTGATATAACCCAAACCTACATCTTGAATGGTTTTTACTTTTCTGAATATTTTAGGTATATTCTCGAAGAATGGAACCGCTTCGTCAACGGTCATGTTCAACACATCCGAAATTGATTTTCCTTTATATCTAATCTCTAGCGTTTCTCTATTAAATCGCTTTCCTTGACAGGTTTCGCAAGCCACATAAACGTCGGGCAGAAAACTCATTTCAATAGTTCTAACACCTGAGCCTTCGCAGGTTTCGCAACGCCCACCTTTTACATTAAAACTAAATCGTCCAGCTTTGTAACCTCTAATCATACTTTCAGAAGTCATTGTGAATAGATTTCTAATTTCTGAAAAAACATCGGTATAGGTCGCCGGATTTGACCTCGGAGTTCTCCCGATAGGACTTTGATCAATATCTATAACCTTGTCGATATGTTCTAATCCTTCAATTTTTTTGTAGGGTTGCGGTTTTTTAACGCCATTAAAATAATGGGCATTCAAAATGGGGTAAAGTGTTTCGTTAATTAAAGTTGATTTTCCGCTTCCAGAAACGCCCGTAATGCAGATTAATTGACCTAAAGGCAGTTCAATAGAAACATTTTTTAGGTTATTGCCAGTGGCTCCAGTGAGTTTTAATGTTTTTCCGTTGCCCAATCGTCTTGTTTTGGGCACTTCAATTTTCATTTTACCGTTCAAATATTGAGCAGTTAATGTGTGTTCTTTCAAAATCTGATCAGGTGTGCCTTGACTAATAATTTCACCACCATATTTCCCTGCTTTTGGACCAATATCAATGACATAATCTGCTCTTTCAATCATATCTTTGTCATGTTCAACAACTAAAACAGAATTCCCGATGTCTCGAAGTTGTTCTAGAGAATGTATCAACTTTTCATTGTCACGCTGGTGCAATCCAATGCTGGGTTCGTCTAAAATATAAAGCACTCCAACAAGCTGCGAACCTATTTGTGTTGCTAGTCGAATTCGTTGTGCTTCGCCGCCAGACAGCGATTTTGAACTTCTGCTCAGAGCTAAATAATTCAGCCCGACGTTCATTAAAAAAGCCAATCGGTCGTTGATTTCTTTAACTACTTCTGATGCGATTGCTTTTTGTTTTGATGTCAAATAACTGTCGAGCAATTTGAACCAAATTGTCAAATCTGAAATATCCATATTGCAAAGCTCGACGATATTTTTATCATTGATTTTAAAATAAAGCGCTTCTTTTTTCAGTCTAGAACCTTCGCAAACGGGACAATTAACTTCGTCCATAAAATCTTTTGCCCAACGTTTTATAGATATTGAACCACTTTCGTCGTGCTGATTTTTAATGAAGTTTGCAATTCCTTCAAATTCTATTTTATATGCCTTCCCTACTCCAACTGTTTTTGAAATGACTGTGAATTGTTCTTTTCCGCCATTCATAATCATTTCCATAGCTTCGCTCGGAATTGTTTCAATAGCATCGGTTAGTTTGAAATTAAATTTCTCGCCAATAATTTCTAGTTGTTTAAATATCCAAGTGTTTTTTTGTTCGCCAATCGGAACGAAACCGCCAGCTTTTATAGATAGTTTTGGATTTGGAACTATTTTTTTTAGGTTGATTTCATTAATTGTTCCCAAGCCATTGCAGTTTTCACACGCACCTTTGGGAGAATTAAACGAAAATAAATTCGGCTCTGGATTTTGATAAGAAATTCCTGTTGAAGGGCACATTAAATTTCTGCTAAAGAATCGAGTTTCGGTAGTGTCATTTTCAATGATCATCAATACATTTTCGCCATGGTGCATCGCTGTTTTGATACTCTCGGATAAACGCTTTTGATTTTCGGTCGTGTCTTCAACCAACATTCGGTCAATGACAATTTCTATATCATGAGTTTTATAGCGATCCAACTTCATACCAGCCGTGATGTCTTTAATTTCGCCATTGACTCTCACTTTCAAGAAACCTTGTTTGGCAATTTGTTGAAAAAGCTCCGCATAATGTCCTTTTCGAGCACGAATTACTGGCGCAAGAATATTGATTTTTTTGTGGTTAAAATTGGCAATAATTAGGTCTTTAATTTGTTCATCAGAATAGGAAACCATTTTTTCGCCCGTGTTATAGCTATACGCATCGGCACCACGAGCATAAAGCAATCGAAGGAAATCATAAATTTCTGTAATCGTGCCAACAGTTGAACGCGGACTTTTACTTGTAGTTTTTTGTTCGATAGCAATTACTGGCGAAAGTCCGTCAATTTTATCTACATCCGGACGTTCAAGACCACCCAAAAACTGACGAGCATAAGCAGAAAAAGTTTCAATATAACGTCGTTGTCCTTCGGCATAAATAGTGTCAAAAGCTAGTGATGATTTTCCAGAACCAGAAAGCCCCGTGATTACTACTAATTTTTCTCTTGGAATTGTGACATCGATATTTTTAAGATTATGAACGCGCGCGCCAATAATTTCGATGGTATTATCTGTGTTTTGCATGATGTTTTTTCAAAAAAACAAAGGTACTGTTTTCAGGTTAAAATCAATTTTTATGAAAAGGGTTGAATTGTTTTTATTATTCCAACGAAGAAGAATATTTTTAGATTATTATTGAACCAATAATCAAAATATAAATTGGTTATTATTTCTTTAATCAATAATCTTAATCTCAAACATTTTGTCCCAATTTTTTCCAGTAATAAATATAGTTTTAGTTTTTTTGTTGTAGGCAATTCCGTTTAAAACATCGGCAGATTTACTTTTGATTTGAGCTTTCAAATCTTTCAAGTCTAGCACACCTTCGATGGCTCCGCTTTTTGGATTGATTTTAACGATGAAATCCTTTTGCCAAACATTGCTAAAAATGCTGCCTTCAATCCATTCCAATTCATTAATTTCTTTCAATTTTGATGATGAAGAATAGGTGTTGATGTAATCTGTGGATTTTTGTGTTTCAGGACTCATCGTCCAAATCTTTTCTGAGCTGTCATTAAAATAAATATTTGTTCCGTCATTGGTCATCCCCCAGCCTTCTGGTTTATCATAAACAAATGTTTTTTCTAATTTCCAAGTTTTTGCATCATAGATAAATCCTACTTTTTCTTTATAAGTGAGTTGGTAAATTTTATCGTTTATGAATGTAATTCCTTCAGCAAAATATTTGTCTTCAAGCTTGAAACTTTTTAATATTTTACCCGTTTTGTAATCAGTTTTAAGCAACTTAGATTTGGAATATTGACCAGCACTTTCGTATAAAGTATCTTTATAAAACTCTAAGCCTTCTGTAAATGAAAGTGTGTCGTGCGGATAAGTATTGATTAGTTTATATTTTAAAAGTTTAGGTTCTATTGAAGAAACCAATTCAATTCGGGTAGTTGTTTCTTGATAACTTCCATTTAAATAGATTACCGCTCTAATGTTTTGATAACCTAATTTTTTGTTTGCCAATGAAACTGATATCTTTGAAATATCTTTTTTAGTTACTGTTTTTTCATCATTAATTGAGTAAACAATACTGTCGAATTTATCGTCTTTTAAGCTTTTTAGTTCTAAAATTACGGTTTCAGTAGATTGATATTGCTCTTTTAAACCCTTAGTTTCAAAAATAAAGTTGCTTTCTTCACTGGTTTTATTTGAGCCACAATTGAATAATATTACTGATAAAATTATGAATCCTAAATGCTTATATGTTTTCATTTTGAAATATTTTGATGGCACAATATACAATGATATTTTAAATATCAATTTAGACTTGTCAAAATTCAAAAAGATACTATATTTGCAGCGGCAAGTCCTACACGACCAGCTCCTGCAGACTCCTCCAGGATGGGAACATAGCAAAGGTACGTGGTTGAGCGGTGCGATGTAGGCAGCTTGCCATTTTTTATAATCTTCCACTTCGGAAGATTTTTTGTTTTAATGCACTTCGGTTATTTTTTCTGAATTGCTTCTGCTATTTTCAACGCACATTTTTCTCCATCAATTGCAGCAGAAATAATTCCACCAGCATATCCTGCGCCTTCGCCACATGGATAAAGCCCTTTGATTTGAAGATGCTCTAAAGAATTATTGTCTCTTGGAATTCTAACGGGCGATGAAGTGCGGCTTTCTGGAGCGTGAAGTATAGCGTCATTGGTTAAATAACCTCGCATTGATTTGCCGAATTCTTTAAAACCTTCTCGTAATATTTGAGAAAGAAATCCAGGAAATACTTGACCCAATTCTGTAGAAGTTGTTCCAGGAGCATAAGATGTTTTTGGAATTTCTGACGAAACTTTATTTTGAGTAAAATCGATCATTCGTTGCGCAGGAACTTTTTGAGTTTGTCCAGCAAGTTGCCATGATTTTTGTTCGATTGATTTTTGAAATTCCATTCCAGCAAGTGCACCAAATTTAGAAAATGGTTTAAAATCTTCTAATTTTAATTCGATTACAATTCCAGAATTAGCAGTATTTTGATCTCGTTTTGAAGGCGACCAACCATTTGTCACTACTTCGCCCGGACTTGTTGCGCATGGAGCTATAACGCCACCGGGACACATACAAAAAGAGTACATTCCACGAGAATTCACTTGCTTCACAATAGAATAAGGAGCAGGAGGCAGTAATTCACCCCGGAAATCACAACTGTATTGAATTTTATCAATCAAAGATTGTGGATGTTCAGCTCTGACACCTATCGCAAAAGGCTTTGCTTCAATGAATATCTTCTTTTTATCTAGCAATTCAAAAATATCTCTAGCGGAATGACCCGTAGCTAGAATAACTTTATTTGAGCTTATTTTTGTTCCGTTTTGAGTTATTACTCCTTGAATTTCGTCGCTTTTTATTACAAAATCTACTACACGAGTTTCAAACAAAACTTCTCCGCCGTGTTCAATAATTTTTTCTCGAATGTCTTGAATAATTTGAGGTAATTTGTTCGTTCCGATGTGCGGATGAGCTTCAACAAGAATCTCAGGTGTGGCACCAAAAGCTACTAATAGCTGAAGAATTCGATCCACATCACCTCTTTTTTTTGAACGAGTATAGAGTTTTCCGTCAGAATAAGTTCCTGCGCCACCTTCTCCAAAACAATAATTTGAATCTTCATTCACAATGTGGTCGATGGTGATTGCTTTCAAATCACGACGTCGACCACGAACATCTTTACCTCGTTCAATAACAATTGGTTTCAATCCCAATTCAATGAGTTGTAGCGCTGCAAAAAGTCCTGCAGGTCCAGCACCAATAACGATAACTTCTCTTGAATTGC
>CAIXNQ010000252.1 GCA_903920835.1 uncultured Bacteroidota bacterium
GCATTGGCAACCCAAGATTTTGAGTTTAACAATTATTTTACGCTGTTTCCAAACCCAGCTAAAGATGTTTTAAATATCAATACCAAAAAAGAAATTAATATCCATTCAATTTCGGTGTATGACCTTTTAGGGCAACTGGTTTTGGTCGTTCCAAACGCTGCAAACACCACCTCAATCAACGTTTCAAACCTTAAAACAGGAAACTATTTCTTGAAAATCACTAGTGATAAAGGTTCTGCAAATCAAAAGTTTTTGAAGGAGTAAATAAAAGATAATTTATAAAAAAAGACGCTAATAGCGTCTTTTTTTTATATCCTACAAATGAATTATTCTACTATAATTCCATCAACAAACATAAGCGGAACTTCTTCGCAGTTGTTTGGGTCTAAGCTGTTGGATTTAAAGATAAACTTTTTATCGTATAGTGTGCTATCTATAAAATAGGTAAGCATAAATTCGTTGTTTAGAACCAAAAGGCTTTTCTCAATCATTTCGATTTTCACAAAAGAAACGGGGTTGACTTTCTCAAAAGCATGACGCAAAAGTGATGTTTTTTTCATTTCGCCATCAATAGTTCCAAACGCTTTAGAAACGACCATTACGCCGTCGAGCTGAAAATCGCTATCGTTGATTAAATAAACATACCACACTTTCTCCATGAAGTCGTCGCTCCATTCTTGAACAGCTGCTAAAAATACGTTTTCTACTTTTGGAATTACAATGTCTGATTTCAATGGATTGTTGAGATTAGAAGTTAGATTTGAATTGTTCTAAAAACCGAACATCGTTTTCATAAAACATACGAATGTCTCCAATTTGATAAAGAAGCATGGCAATTCGCTCTACACCCATTCCGAATGCAAAACCAGAAAAGTCTTCGGTATTGATGTCGCAGTTTTTCAAAACATTTGGATCGACCATGCCGCAACCACCAATTTCGAGCCAACCAGTTCCTTTCGTGATTCGATAATCGGTTTCGGTTTTTAATCCCCAATAAATATCAATTTCAGCACTAGGTTCTGTAAATGGAAAAAAGGAAGGGCGCAACCTGATTTTAGATTTGCCAAACATTTCTTTGGTGAAATACAATAGGGTTTGTTTTAAATCGGCAAACGAAACATCTTTGTCGATATAAAGTCCTTCAACTTGATGAAAAATGCAATGCGAACGTGAAGAAATGGCTTCGTTTCTAAACACACGGCCTGGAGAAATGGTTCGAATAGGCGGCTTGTTGGCTTCCATATACCTAACCTGAACAGATGAAGTGTGGGTTCGCAATAATATATCCGGATTGGTTTGAATGAAGAATGTGTCTTGCATGTCACGCGCTGGGTGGTATTCGGGCAAGTTAAGTGCCGTAAAATTATGCCAGTCGTCTTCAATTTCTGGACCTTCAGAAACATTGAAACCGAGCGTAGCAAAAATATCAATAATTTGATTCTTAACTATAGAAATAGGGTGTCGTGAACCAATAGATATTGGTGCTGCAGGTCGGGTCAAATCGCCATAAATTCCTTTTAGTTCCTCTCTGCTTTCAAGAAGTTCTTGAATGGATTTTACTTTTTCTTCTGCATTAGTTTTTAATAAATTGATTATTTGACCAAACTCTTTTTTGCTTTCGTTTGGAACGTCTTTAAACGCTGCAAAAACATCTTTCAAAATTCCTTTGCTGCCAAGAAATTTAATTCTAAAAGCTTCGAGTTCCTCTTTATTCTGTGTAGAAAAAGCGGTTACTTCTGCAATATATTCTTTTATCTTTTCAATCATCATTTGTTCTTTGAGGGTGCAAATTTAAGGTTATTTTTTTTCAAAAGTTTTAAGGCAATATAATAAAATATTATTCGTAGTGCTTAAAAAGTATAAACTTGATTCGGAGTGATACAAAAATCTAATAAAACATCATGAGGTTCGCTAAATTCAAATCGAGGTTCCGCTTCAAAAAAAGACAATCCAATCTTGACAACATCAGGCTTGCATTGCGAAAGAAAAGCGTCATAAAATCCTTTTCCATAACCAACACGGTTGCCTATAACATCATAAGCGAGCAAGGGTACAAAAACCACTTCTAAAGTTTCTGGTTTTATATCAACTCCACCGATTGGTTCAGGTATTTGAAATTGATTATTTTCGATTACAGTTGATTCTGTCCATAAAAAATGTTGCATACTTCTGGTTTCAAAGTCCGATTTTGAAATTACAATTTGCTTTTCAAGTTCATTTAAAATTCTTATTATGGGCGATGTTTCAACTTCTTTTAGCGTATTAATTGTCAAAAAAACATGATACACATTTTTTCCCCAAATATTTAAGGTCTTTAAATTAGTAGCAATAGCTTCACTCTTTTCAGAAATTTCAGCATCAGAAAGTTCTTGTCGAAGTAGTTTGTATTTTAAGCGTAACTCTTTTTTGGACATTTTTATGTATTATAATTGTACTTGTCTGTCTATTTGTTGGTCTAGCGAAATAAAAGTTTCTGTTCTGGAAACGCCTTCAATAGCTTGGATTTTATTATTCAGAAGTTGCATTAAGTGTTCATTGTCTCTGCATATAATTTTAATTAGAATACTCCAGTTTCCTGTGGTGTAATGACATTCGAGGACTTCTGGGATTTTTTTGAGTTCTTTAACTGTTTCTAAATTACGCGCCGCTTTTTCTAAATAGATTCCTACAAATGACAGCGTACTATATCCCAAAACCTTTGTGTTAACGATATATTTTGAACCAGAAATAACCCCAGATTGTTCTAATTTCCGAATCCGTTGATGAATCGCTGGTCCAGAAATCCCGATTTGATGTGCAATTTGGAGCACTGGCTTTCGTGCGTCTTCCATTAATTGTCGCAAAATTTCCTTATCAATTCCATCAATCTCAACTTGAAGTAGATTTATTTTCATTCGGCTTGAATTTGTTTTATTTATGAAGTAAAAATATATTTTTTGTTTTGATTTAAAACCAAATGGCAATAAAATTTAAATAACTCATCTTTCTTATAAGAAATCAATATTTTAAACAACTAAATATTACTAATATCAATCTTAAAATTTAACAATTAATACTATGCACGCATACTATTTTTAATTATATTTGAAACCGATTCAATTTGGATGAATTAATAATATTTATGAAAGAAAAAACTATTGATTATGTGTTTCGCTCTACTTGGCAAGTCATTTCTAGAATGTATAATGAAGAAGCGTCAAAATTTGATAGCTCAACAGCAATAGGTTTTGCGCTTTTAAGCATCGATAAAGAAGAAGGCACACCATCATCATTTATAAGTAATAGAATGGGAATGGAGCCCACATCTTTAACTCGTACACTAAAAACACTCGAAGAAAAAGGCTTAATTATTAGAAAGAAAAATCCAGATGATGGTCGAGGCGTATTGATTTATCTAACTGATTTAGGAAAAGAACTACGAGGAAAATCTAAAGAAACAGTACTAAAATTTAATGAAAGTGTCAAGAAAAACATTTCTGAAGAAAAACTCAATCACTTTATGGAAGTTGCCGAAGTGATTAATGAATTGATAACGGAAAAAAAAATATTTTAGGAAATAGAGGAAAGAAACAAGATGAAAGAAAACCGTTTGCACAAGAGTCTTGGCTCTTGCATCTTGGTTCTTGCTTCAAAATATAATAATAAAAAAATGAAACGAATAATCAAAAAAGTGGCGGTAGTAGGATCTGGAATTATGGGTTCTGGAATTGCTTGTCATTTTGCAAACATTGGTGTAGAAGTGTTGCTTTTAGACATCGTTCCAAATGAACTTACCGAAGCCGAAGCGATAAAAGGACTTACGCTAGAAAGCAAAGTCGTTCGCAATCGTTTGGTGAATGACCATTTGGCGAATGCTTTAAAATCGAACCCATCGCCTATTTACAGTCAGAAGTTTGCTAGTAGAATTACTACGGGCAATACCACCGATGACATGGCTAAAATTGCAAGCTGTGATTGGATTATTGAAGTGGTTGTGGAACGTCTAGACATCAAGAAATTGGTGTTTGAGCAAATTGATAAATTCCGTAAAATCGGAATTTTAGTCACTTCAAACACGTCTGGAATTCCGATTAAGTTGATGAATGAAGGTCGTAGTGAAGACTTCCAAGCACATTTTTGTGGCACGCACTTTTTCAACCCAGCCCGTTATTTAAAATTATTCGAAATCATTCCGGGACCAAAAACATCTCCTGGAGTATTGGAATTCTTAACCAATTACGGTTCGCAATATTTAGGTAAAACTTCGGTCGTAGCCAAAGATACTCCAGCATTCATCGGAAACCGTATTGGTATTTTCGGCATTCAGAGTTTGTTCCATTTGGTAAAAGAAATGGGATTGACGATTGAAGAAGTCGATAAATTAACCGGACCAGTTATTGGTCGTCCAAAATCAGCTACGTTCAGAACAGTTGATGTTGTTGGATTGGATACTTTGGTTCACGTGGCCAACGGATTATATGAAGGTTGCCCAAATGATGAAGCACACGAATTGTTCAAACTACCCGATTTCATCAACAAAATGATGGAAAACGAATGGCTAGGAAGTAAAACCGGACAAGGTTTTTATAAAAAAGAAGGTAAAGAAATTCTGTCTTTAGATTTAGATACTTTAGAATATAGAGCCGCTAAAAAAGCCTCATTCGCTACATTAGAATTGACTAAAACAATTGACAAACCAATCGATAGATTCAAAGTTTTGGTAAAAGGAAAAGATAAGGCCGGCGATTTTTACAGAAAGAACTTCGCTGCGATGTTTGCCTATTGCTCGAATAGAGTCCCTGAAATCACTGACGAATTCTACAAAATTGATGATGCCATGAAAGCCGGTTTCGGTTGGGAAAACGGTCCGTTTGAAATTTGGGATGCCATTGGTGTAGAAAAAGCTATTGAGTTAATGAAAACCGAAGGCTACGAAGCAGCAGCTTGGGTTACCGATATGATAGCATCTGGAAACACTACTTTTTACACCGTTAAAAATGGAAAAACCTGTTTCTACAACATTCCTTCAAAATCGCAAGAAGAAAAACCGGGGCAAGATGCCTTTATCATACTAGACAACATCAGAGAAAGTCACAAAGTTTGGGGCAATTCTGATGCTACAGTTTTCGATTTAGGAGATGGTATCTTAAACTTAGAATTCCATTCTAAAATGAATACTATTGGTGGTGGTGTATTAACTGCTATCAACAAAGCCATCGATTTGGCAGAAAAAGAATACCGCGGATTAGTAATCGGAAATCAAGGAACAAATTTCTCTGTTGGAGCCAACATCGGAATGATTTTCATGATGGCAGTCGAGCAAGAATACGACGAATTGAAC
>CAIXNQ010000253.1 GCA_903920835.1 uncultured Bacteroidota bacterium
AAGGTTCCTCTTATGAATACACCGATAAATTCATGCAGGAGTTGTCGCAATTGATTGATGATTCTATACCCGAAAAGAATGTTAGTTTGGTTATTACAGCTCCTGGGTTTAATGCATCAGCTACCAATAGTGGCAGAATTAGAATTGCCTTGGTAGATCCTGATAAAAGAAAACGTACTCAGAAAGAATTAGCAGAGAAATTAACCAAATGGACTAAGAAATATGCGGATGCTAAAACCTCGGTATTAGAACAACCTACTATTGCGGTTAATAAACGAGGTGGTTTGCCGATACAGTATATTATTCAAGCGCCAAATTTTGAAAAACTTCGTGAAAAGGTGCCGCAATTTATGGAAGAGGTTTCTAAAGACCCAACCTTCTCGGTTACGGATGTGAATTTGAAGTTCAATAAACCCGAAATCAATATTACTATCGATAGAGAAAAAGCCAAGAGTCTTGGTGTTTCGGTGTTGGATATTGCACAGACTTTACAATTGTCCTTGAGTGGGCAACGATTTGGTTATTTCTTGAAAAGTGGAAGACAATACCAAGTAATTGGGCAATTTGAAGAGAAAGATAGAGCAAAACCGTTGGACTTGACCTCTATGTTTGTTAGAAGCAAAGCTGGGCAGTTGATTCAAATGGATAATGTGGTAAAATTGGAAGAAAAAAGCAATCCTCCACAGTTATTTCATAATAATAGAAATATGTCGGCGACCATATTGGCAGGTTTAGCACCGGGTAAGAGTATTGGTGATGGTATCGATGCTATGAATAGAATCAAAGCCAAAGTTTTGGATACTTCGTTTACTACCGATTTGGGTGGAGAATCTCGAGATTTTGTAGAGAGTAGTTCCAATACTTCCTTTGCGTTTGGATTAGCTTTGCTGTTAATCTTCTTGATATTGGCAGCGCAGTTTGAAAGTTTTATCGACCCGTTTATTATTATCCTTACCGTTCCTATGGCGGTGGCAGGAGCTCTATTTTCGTTATGGTTGTTTGGACAAACCTGGAATATCTTTAGTCAGATAGGTACGGTGATGTTGATTGGGTTAGTAACTAAGAATGGTATTTTAATAGTAGAATTTGCCAACCAATTACGAGAGCAAGGAAAATCCAAATACGATGCCATAGTAGAAGCTTCCGAGGCACGACTTCGTCCTATATTGATGACTAGTTTGGCTATTTCCTTAGGTGCATTGCCAATTGCCTTATCCCTCGGTGCTGCGGCTACTAGTAGAATAGGAATGGGAGTAGTTATTGTTGGCGGAACTATCTTTTCTTTACTATTGACGCTGTTTGTAATTCCTTCTATTTATTTGATGTGGTCTAAGGCACGAAAACACCATCCCGAATTTGATAATTTAGAAGAATTAGAAAAATAATATACTCCATGAAGGTACACTATTTCTATAAAACCCTACTCGTATTGCTCTTTGCACTACCTATGCACGCACAAGAGGTTTTAAAACTGGAAGATGCCATAAAAATAGCATTGCAAAACAATTATGAAATAAAAATTGCTTCCAATGTGGTAAAGATTAATCAAGCGAATGTAGCTCCGGGCAATGCTGGAATGCTTCCTAATGTTGGCGCTACTATTACAGATACTAATGGCTTACAAAATGTTTCCCAAACCCGTTCGGATGGTACTACTTCTTCGCTAAATAATGCCAAAAGTAGTAGTTTGAACTATGGAGTTAATTTAGGTTGGACGGTTTTTGATGGATTTAAGATGTTTGCTTCGCTCAAGCAATTCAAAGAATTAGAAAAATTGGGAGAAGTACAGTTGAAACAAACCATTATTACCAAAGTGGGCGATGTGACAAATACTTATTTTAATTTGGTACAGTTACAACAGCAATTGATGGCTATGGATACCACCCTAGTGATTTCTAACCAACGATTGACCTTGGCACAAAATAGATTTTCTATCGGGAAAGCTTCCAAACTCGAAGTGTTGAATGCACAAGTAGACTTAAATACGGATAAAACCAACCAATTGAAGCTCAAAGAAACTTATGCTACTACCAAAATAGTATTGAATCAAATCTTGGCTCGAGATACTACTTTGGATTTTAAAGTAGAAGAAAACATAACGGTTAATGACCAATTGAAGCTAACTGATTTGATGGAATTAGCCAAAAAACAAAACCCGCAACTCGAAGCGCAACTGATTAACAAAAGAGTTTCCGAACTACAATTGAAGCAAATAAAAGCAGGACGCTATCCTACCGTTACGCTCAACTCTGGATATGGTTTGACGGATACACATTCCATGCTTGGATTTACCACGCAGTCGCAATCCGCAGGGATTAATTATGGATTTAATGCTTCGCTCAATATCTTTAATGGATTTTATCAAAACCGAAACGAGAAGATTGCCAAACTCCAAATAGATAATGCAGCTCTTGCCATAGAACAACAAAACAAAACTTTGGAAAGCCAATTGAATACTGCCTACCAAGCATATAGTACCAATCTTGA
>CAIXNQ010000254.1 GCA_903920835.1 uncultured Bacteroidota bacterium
ATTGTAAATTGTGGTTTGATAACGGGATGAATAGCGATAACAAAGTAGTTTGCAACCCAACTATTGGCTATGGTTTTCAAAAATTAAAATATGCCGACGGAAAGACCAAAGATTTTTTTCAGATTGGAACTAGTGCCAATGCATCTGGAATTTCAATCTATATAATGGGTTTAAAAGACAAGAATTATCTGGCGCAAACTTTCGGTCAGCAACTCGGAAAAGCAAAAGTAACGGGGTATTGCATCAAGTTTAAAACGCTAAAAGATATTAATCTCGAAATACTTCAATCGGCACTTCAATATGCAATTAATGCCGCAACAAACAACTAGAAATTAAATAATGATGCGCCATTCTAAACTAATTTTTAAACTGTTTGTTTTTGTTGGTTGGTTTATTCAAAGTAATTACGCGCAATCAAAACAAAATGAAGTTGTGGCATTTGAAAATTTCAAGGTCAAAATTTTTGGTTTTAAATCTGAATGTAATCCGTGTTTGACCAATGCTAAAATAGCTGACACGATAACGATTGCCGAAAATCCTTGCGAAGATCACGGATATTATATTGCGAGGAAAACTTTAAAAATTATTTCAAAATCAAAAGACGATCGTTTTGAATTGTCGTATGCTTTTCGGGTGGACATTTCTCAAATTGAAGACGAAATGAAAACAACCAAAGAACATTGGGACCATTTTACAAACTTCAACACTATCTTGCCTTTAAAAAAGAATACTTTCAAGGTTTCAAGAATTAAAGATTCAAAATATAGTAAAGCAATCAAAGCAAAATATAAGTTAAAAGACACCTTGGTGACCGGTGCCACAGAAGGAGGGTCGTTCTGTTATCGATTCACAAAAAATAAAAACCTTTATGAAGACGATTGGAGCCATTTAATTCTTCGGATTAAAAGACTAAAAAATAAAAAGCAGCAAGAGATTAAATATATTGCTGTGGGTTTGAGCAAAGGTTGTGATTAACCTCAATGAAATTAATTTTCAACACAAAGACCACATTAAACATAAAACAATATGAACAAATTAACCGCTCCAGAAATAGAAGTTGCTCTTGAAAACCTAGCCGATTGGCATTATGCCTACAATGCTATCGAAAAATCTTTTACGTTTAAAAACCACAGTCTTGCTTTTGCTTTTTTGACCAGAGTGGCGTTACATTCAGAAAAAATAAACCATCACGCCAACTATTCGGGAGTTTATAACAAAGTAACTTTAAAGCTCCAGACCCACGATGCTGGCGGTGTCACAACAAAAGATATTGATTTTGCAACCGCTGTTGAAGCGTTTTAAATCCAAACAATAATGCGCCTTAAACTAATTATTATTATTTACGACAACTGGTGTCCTAACTGCACTCGATTTATGAAATTAGTTAAAAGACTTGATTGGTTCAAACTTATTGTTCCAAAAGAACTGCGCGGCAATTTAGACAAAGAACGCACCAACAACCTCGATGTTGATTGGGCATTAAAACAAATGGCTTCGTTCAACGGCACGTGGCATTATGGTTTCGATTCGATTTATTTAATTTCACTACGATTACCCTTGCTTTGGGTGCTATTTCCAATAGTTTTTATTTTTAAAATCTCTCGACTGGGCAGCATTATTTATAGAGAAATAGCCCTGAAAAGAAAAATACTTCCGCTTCATTGTGATGATTCTTGTGGGGTTTAAGTAGGTTTTTAATGAAGGGACTAAATTATTGTTGATGGATAAAAAGTTGTTTTCAGTTTTCTTGTTTTTTATTTAATTTTGGAAACAAATTCGAATTAAATAGCTTACAAAAGCTAACAATAATAGATAGTTGGTTATAAATACAAGAAAAATTGCAGGAAGCAAATTTCAGAAGTTAATAAAATGAAAATGGAAACAAAAAAACGTTGCGACTGGTGCGAAAAAGATGATTTGTATAGAGCATATCACGACCAAGAATGGGGAGTTCCTGTTTATGATGATGCTGTTTTTTTTGAGTTTATTATTTTAGAAAGCTTTCAGGCGGGACTTAGTTGGTACACCGTCTTGGCTAAAAGAGATCATTTCCGAACTGCTTTTGCCGACTTCGACTACACAAAAGTGGCACAATTTGACGAAGAAAAAATACAGGAATTGCTTCAAAACAAAGGAATCATCAGAAACCAATTAAAGATTAGAGCTGCCGTTGCCAATGCCAAAGCTTTTATGGAGGTTCAAAAAACTTTTGGGAGTTTTTCTAATTACATTTGGAGTTTTACCGATGGAAAAATTATCGAAAACACACCAAAATCAACTTCGGAACTTTTGGCAAAAACACCACTTTCAGACGAGATTAGCAAGGATTTGAAGAAAAGAGGCTTCAAGTTTATGGGCTCCACAGTAGTTTATGCACACCTGCAAGCCACCGGAATCATCAATGACCACTTAACAAGCTGCTGGAAACGTAAAAGCTAGCTGTGGATTATACAAAAAACAGGTTAATCATATCTACAAAAAAAACCGTAAAAACAAATTAATGTTTTTACGGTTTACTTTTGTGGAGAATATCGGATTCGAACCGACCACCTCTTGGCTGCCAGCCAAGCGCTCTAGCCAAATGAGCTAATCCCCCAATTTTTTTCAAAGATATTATTTTTGAATTAATTCACAATAATAATTTCTTTGAAATCAATTTTCATACTTTAATAACTCATTTCTACGATTTCGCGAACTTTGTCTAAAGTGATATTTTGTTTTTCGCCAAGTGCTTTCCAGCCGCGTTCCCCAAAACGGTTTACAATAAAATCGGCGGTGTTTTTATAGTCGGTAGTGTTTTCAGAAAGTTTGGTTTTCATGCCCATGGTGTGAAAGAATTCGATTGTTTTCTCGATTGCTGCATGCGCAATTTCGTCGGGTGTTCCTTTGAGATTCCATACCCGTTCGCCATATTGTGCCAGCTTTTCTTTTTTAGTTTCAAACATTACTTTATATAAATTTGGACCAATAATCGCCAATGTTCTGGCGTGATCTATTTCATATAAAGCGGTTAATTCGTGACCAATCATGTGGGTTGCCCAATCGCTTGGAACTCCTTTTTGAATCAAACCGTTGAGCGCCATCGTGGCACACCAAACATAATTTGAAGCCAATTTATAATCTGATGGGTTTTCAACAACTGCTGGACCAACTTCAATTAACGTTTGCAGAATACTCTCTGCCAATCGATCTTGCAAAATAGCATCGTGAGCAAAGGTTAAATACTGCTCCATTACGTGCGTAAAAGCATCTATAATTCCGTTTTGAATTTGTCTTTTGGGCAAAGAAATAATAACGGTTGGATCTACAATCGAGAACTCTGGAAACAATGCGCTTCCGCCCAAAGTTAGCTTATCATGAGTCGCTTCTATGGTTACAACGGCACCAGAATTCATCTCAGAACCTGTTGCAGGAAGCGTTAATACTGTCCCAAACGGAACTACGTTCGCTCCTTTTTTAAATAAAATTCTATTTCTTAAAATGCTTGCTTCGTCGCCATCAAAATGAACGGCAGCCGATATAAATTTAACGCCATCAATTACGCTTCCGCCACCAACAGCAAGAATAAAACCGATGTTTTGTTCGCGAATGAGCGCAACGGCTTTCATTAAAGTTTCAAATCTCGGATTGGGTTCGATGCCGCCAAACTCTACGATTTCAAAACCAGCAAGCGCGGACTTTACTTGGTCATAAACACCATTTTTAAAGATGCTTCCGCCGCCATAAGCAAGCAAAATCTTTACATCTTTAGGAACTAATTCGTTTAGTTTTTCGATTTGTCCTTTACCGAAAACATAATTTACAGGATTGTATAATTCAAAATTGAGCATAATTGTTATTTTTTAGAGTGGTAAAATTAATCATTAGATTGCATTGACTGTAAAATGTCGTGTTAAGTTTAGCACACATTTATCTCTCCAGAATCGGTTGTAAAACCATGGGTTTTTATACGGCATTCACTTTTATATTTTTACCGCAAATTCGCAAATTTTCATGTAAATAACAGTTGAATTAATTTGCGAATTTGCGGTAATTTTCAATAACAAATCTATGACTTCAAATTGTATTCGTGGTAGAAATTTTTTAAAGCGAACGTCATTGATTTTTAATAAACAGGGCTTACAAATCCACTTTTATATGCA
>CAIXNQ010000255.1 GCA_903920835.1 uncultured Bacteroidota bacterium
AAGCCTTGATTATGGATTTAAATTTGAGATTATAATTCAAATCTCATAATAATTCATAATTCATAATTAACAACTCATAATTAACTAAGTTTTTGTAATTTTACCCACCTAAAAAAAATTAAAATGGATTTTATATATCAAGAACCCTACCCCATTCTAAAAGACGATACGCAATACAAGAAACTTTCTTCTGATTTTGTAAAAGTAGAACAACATGGCAATAGAGAAATTCTAACCGTTGACCCAAAAGGTTTGGAATTATTGGCGCAAGAAGCCATGAACGATGTTTCGTTTATGTTGCGAACTGCCCATTTAAAAAAACTACAAAATATTTTGAATGATCCAGAAGCAACCGACAATGACAGATTTGTTGCTTATAATCTGCTGCAAAATGCTTCAGTAGCAGTTGAAGGACAATTGCCTTCTTGTCAAGACACCGGAACTGCTATAATCATGGCAAAAAAAGGAGAAAGTGTTTACACCGGAGTTGACGATGCAGAATGGTTGTCAAAAGGAATCTTTAATACATTTCAAAACAAAAATCTTCGTTATTCTCAAATAGTTCCGATTTCGATGTTTGAAGAGAAAAATTCAGGTTCAAATCTTCCGGCACAAATTGATATTTATGCCAAAAAAGGAGCTTCTTATGATTTTTTGTTTCTAACTAAAGGTGGTGGTTCTGCCAATAAAACCTTCTTATATCAAAAAACAAAATCATTGTTGAACGACAAATCAATGGAAGAATTTGTTCGCGAAAAGATAAAAGATTTAGGCACTTCTGCTTGTCCGCCCTACCACTTAGCTTTAGTTATTGGTGGCACATCTGCCGAAGCCAATTTGTCTGCTGTCAAAAAAGCATCAGCGGGTTATTTTGACAATCTTCCAACAACAGGAAATATGGCTGGCCAAGCATTTCGAGATTTAGAATGGGAACAAAAAGTGCTTCAATATTGTCAAGAAAGTGCTATTGGTGCACAGTTTGGCGGAAAATATTTCGCACACGATGTTCGTGTAATTCGTTTGCCTCGTCACGCAGCTTCATGCCCGGTTGGATTAGGAGTTTCTTGCTCGGCAGATAGAAATATCAAAGGAAAAATCACTAAAGAAGGTATTTTCTTGGAACAATTAGAAGTTAATCCGCAACAATTCTTGCCAGCTGTGCCGCCCCATTTAGAGCCAGCGGTCGAAGTAGATTTGAACCGTCCGATGAAAGAAATTTTGGCAGAACTTTCTAAATATCCAATCAAAACAAGACTAAAATTAAACGGAACTTTGATTGTTGCACGTGATATTGCTCATGCCAAAATCAAAGAACTTTTAGAGGCAGGCAAACCAATGCCCGAATATTTTAAAAATCATCCAATCTATTATGCAGGACCAGCAAAAACTCCCGAAGGAATGCCGTCTGGAAGTTTTGGACCCACCACAGCGGGACGAATGGATGTTTATGTAGATGAATTTCAAAAAGCGGGCGGCAGCATGATTATGCTTGCCAAAGGGAATAGAACTAAAGAAGTTACAGAAGCTTGCTTGAAATATGGTGGGTTCTACTTGGGATCTATTGGTGGACCTGCAGCGATTTTAGCTCAAGAAAATATTCTAAAAGTTGAAGTTGTTGATTTCGAAGAACTCGGAATGGAAGCGGTTCGCAAAATTACAGTTAAAGATTTTCCAGCATTCATAATCACAGACGACAAAGGAAACGACTTCTTTGCTAATTTATAACTAAATAATAACCGCAAATTCGCAAATTTTATTCTAAAACTACTTTAGACAATTTGTGAATTTGCGGTTAACTTTTTTACAATTTCAATTAATATGCCTTTTAAAGAAACCTTTTCTGAATTTTATAACAAAGTAAAAACAAGTATTGAAGACAAAACTTTTGCCAAGTTAACGCTTGCAAAAACCATCGGAAATACAGAATTGATGAACATTTACGTTCGCCCGATTGTTGAAGAAAGCATGTTGCAATTAGAATTAAAGTTCAAGTTTCAGCAAGAAGAAATAATTGAAATTAAACCTATAGATGATGCATTTGACAGATTGATAGAATTTATAAACAACCCATTTTTATCTGCAATATTATTTACCACAGAATTTGATTTGACCTACAAATTAAACAAAAAAAGGGCTGTAAGCATTACGGAACAATCACCTACATTCGGAAATGCCTCGCCAGTGCTTCTTGAATTTATTAAGGAAGATTAAAACAATTTGAAGATTTTAACGCATTATAAGAGTTTACACAAAGTTCTGTCAGGTCTATAAATTTTGACAACTGCCCGAATGGCTCAGGCAACTGCCCGAATGGCTCAGGCAACTGCCTGAATGGCTCAGGCAACTGCCCGAATGGCTCAGGCAACTGCCTGAATGGCTCAGGCAACTGCCTGAATAGCTCAGGCAACTGCCTGAATGGCTCAGGCAACTGCCTGATGGTGTCCGACAAATTATTCTGGAGTAAGGAAGTTGCCATAAACCGCTTTGTCAATAGTTTAAACCAGTAAACGATATCTCAAAATTACTTCATATAAATAGTTTCTCTATCAGTAGCTTTAATATTGTGGCATAAATCAAAATAATAGGTTTATTATTGCCTCTAATAATTGATTATATTTGCAAACAATTATTTAAAAATGTTAGAAAATCAAATTCAATCTGCGGTCGATAACGGAACAATGCTCCCTTTGATGGAGGCATTTTACACCATTCAAGGCGAAGGATATCATACGGGCACTGCTGCCTATTTCATTCGGATTGGGGGTTGCGATGTGGGCTGTCATTGGTGCGATGTAAAAGAAAGTTGGAACGCACAACTGCACCCACCAACTGCCGTTGAAGCTATTGTTAAAAATGCAATTGGCTATGCCGATACAGTCGTGATTACGGGCGGAGAACCGCTTTCTTGGGACATGACTTTGCTGACCCAAAAACTCAAAGAAGAAAATTTGAAAATTCATATCGAAACTTCGGGCGCTTTTGAACTGACCGGCACTTGGGACTGGATATGCCTGTCTCCCAAAAAAAATAAACTACCCACCGAAATTGTTTACAGAAATGCCAACGAACTTAAAGTAATCATCCACAATAAACACGATTTTATTTTTGCCGAAGAGCAGTCAGAAAAAGTCAACGCTAACGCCATATTGTTCCTACAACCCGAATGGAGCAAACGCTTTGAAACCTGTGGAAGAAGCGACAATCAGATTGCCTGTGGTGGTGGCGATTGAGGCGATATCGTCAAGATGTTTGTCGTAATTCAGAGTGAAAGCCGTAGGAGTGGTAGTGGTAAAAAATATGGAAGTGTTTGAGTAAGAAGAAGAAGTGGCAAAAGTCAGAGCGACTGAACCAGAT
>CAIXNQ010000256.1 GCA_903920835.1 uncultured Bacteroidota bacterium
AATTAAATCCTAAACCGTTAAAGGTTTCTCCACCTGTAAAACCAGCGGCAGCCATTTCTGCAGCAGTAATAATCCATACACTTCTACAAACTGTCCTTGAACCTTGTGGTGCTCTTCCATTTCCAGAAGTACTACCTCCAGATATAATAGTTGTAAAATCGGCTTGTGCATTGGCAGTTAATGTTAAAAATACCACACACAATAGTAATAATTTTTTCATAAGTAAATATTTATTTTATTAAATTTATACAAACATAGCAAACTAAATTGGAAAATTAAAAAAATTAACTTTCTTTCTCCCATTTCCCTATTACAGAGGTGGCAATGGCATTTCCTAAAACATTCGTGCCACTTCTGAACATATCGCAGAAATGGTCTATCGGCAATAGCAAAGCAATTCCTTCAACAGGTATTTTAAACATGCCGCAGGTAGCTGCAACCACTACCAAACTGGCTCTCGGCACACCAGCGATTCCTTTGCTTGTGAGCATCAAAACCATTAAGATAGTCATTTCTGTGCCAATGTCTAGTGGAACATTATAGGCCTGGGCAATAAATATACTGGCAAAAGTCATGTACATCATGCTCCCGTCTAAATTAAACGAATAGCCCAGTGGCAACATGAAGGCAACAATTTTGTCCTTAACACCAAATCGTTCGAGTTCTTCGGTAAGTTTTGGAAATACAGCTTCAGAACTTGTGGTGCCAAAAGCGATAATGATTGGACTGACAATATGTTTTAAGAGCGTTAACATTTTTGTTTTTAAAAACAAAAAACCAATTATTAACAGAAAAAGCCACAGCGAAGCTATTCCGACTAGAAAAGAACCGAAGAAATTTTTATAGGTATTCAATAATAATGCACAATCTTTAATAGCAAAGACACCAGCAATAGCACCAAAAACACCAACTGGAGCAATTTTCATTACATAATTTACCATCTTTAAAACGATGTGTGATGTCTTGTCGAGGGCATTTATAACAGGCTTTGCGTGAGCACCAATAGCAGCGGCTGCCAATCCAAAAAATATTGAAAATATAACAATTTGCAGAATTTCATTAGTTGCCATTGCTTCAAAAATACTTCTAGGAATAATGTGTTCTACAAAATTTTGAGCGGAGAAACCTTGAGTCTTTTCGGTTACTTCAGTTGCGGTTTTTACATCAACTGTTGTTAGCTGTAATCCTACACCCGGCTTTAAAGTGTTTACCCAAAACATTCCTATTAATAATGATACGAATGAGGCACTAAAAAACCAACCTAATGCTTTGCCGCCAATACGACCAACGGTTTTGATGTCGCCAAGTTTTGCAATTCCGACTACTAAAGTTGTAAAAACAAGAGGAGCAATAATCATTTGAACTAATCGAATGAAAAGAGTTGCGAGTATTTTGATGTTATCGCTAAACTCTTTTGCTGATTCATTATTATAGGAATTGTGAATGTAAATTCCTACAAATGCGCCAATCAACATGGCAATGATAATTTGAACTGTTAAGTTAGCAAAAAAAGAAGTTTTTTTGGTATCGGTAGTATTCATCTATAAGTAATAAATTTTGTTTAATAAATAATAATCTGCTAGAACTAATGCAGCCATTGCTTCAACAATTGCTACTGCTCTTGGCACAACACAAGGGTCATGCCGTCCTTTGCCTTGTTGCATTTCGAGTTTGTTTTCGTTGGTTAAAACCTCTTGATTTTGAATTATAGTAGCAACAGGTTTAAATGCTACTCTAAAATAAATATCCATTCCGTTACTAATTCCTCCTTGAATTCCGCCTGAGAAATTAGTTTTTGTAGAGCCGTCGGAGTTAAATAAATCGTTGTGTTTACTGCCATTCATTTTTGTTCCTTCAAAACCGCTCCCAATTTCAAAACCTTTTACTGCATTTATTGATAGCATTGCTTTTCCTAATTCGGCATGAAGTTTGTCAAAAATAGGTTCTCCTAAGCCAATCGGAATATTTTTAATTACACAGGATATGGTTCCGCCAACAGTATCGCCAGCTTTACGAACCTCTTTAATGTAAGTTTCCATTTTGTCAGCAGTAGACAAATCTGGACACCTAACTACATTAGATTCTGTTAAAGAAAAATCTAATTCTTGATAAGGTTTGTCAAGCGAAATTGTTCCGACCGAAGAAACATAAGCATTGAATTGAATCTCTTTTAAAAATTGTTTTGCAATTGCGCCACCGACCACACGGCACGCAGTTTCTCTTGCGGAACTTCTTCCTCCGCCGCGATAATCCCTAATGCCATATTTTTTTTGATAGACGTAATCTGAATGACTTGGTCGAAAGGAATTTTGAAGCTGGTCATAGTCGCCTGACTTTTGATTGGTGTTTTGAATTAGGAATCCAATAGGAGTTCCAGTGGTTTTTCCATTAAAAATCCCTGATAAAAACTGCACTTCGTCAGCTTCTTTTCGTTGAGAAACTATTGCAGATTGTCCAGGAATTCTTCGTTGAAGTTCGGTTTGAATTTTATTGAAATCTAAACTAATTCCAGAAGGACAGCCGTCAATAATTCCTCCAATTGCTTCACCATGAGATTCGCCAAATGTTGTTAATTTAAAAAGTTTACCAATGCTGTTTCCTGCCATTGCAATATTGTTTGAACAAATATAGGTATTAGTTCTTTATTATCCGAACTGATTTTATAAGAGCTTCAAGTTCGAGCATCAAATTTCGTTTGTCTTTTGAAGGTGCATAACAAAATCCTTCCACAACAATAAATCGGTTTTTGGGTTTGTCAATGATGCAATAATTAATGAATGGACCTGACATAAAATTGTTTGCCATTTGCCATCCACCTTTTGTTTCGTATGCTTCGTTGTTTTGAATTGTAGTTTTTGTAAAAAAAGGAATATAGGATTTTTCGGTGGTCATTTTTGTTCCTTTCCGGCTTCCGTGAATAAAAAGATTTCCGATTGAATCTCTCATTCTGAGAATGTTTTTGACTTGATTGTTTTTCTTTAATACAGTTAAAAGAGGTACTTGATAAAAAATTACACTAGTGCTACCACCAGTAATTTCTTTTTTCAGCCAAAGAAATTTTCTTTTTTGAACAACAAGTTGATAACCTTTTGGAAATGGTATTTCAATTCCGAATTTTTTGTTTACTTTATTTGAAATAGTTGCTGCTTTTCGATTGTTTTTTTGAATCTCAAGAATCTC
>CAIXNQ010000257.1 GCA_903920835.1 uncultured Bacteroidota bacterium
AGCCGCCATGAGTGTTGAAGCTGTTATAAAATTGTTTTAATAATGTGATTTTCTTGGGCGATTCCTCCTTCGTCGGAATGACAAAACGCCGTGAGTGTTGTAGCTGTAATAAAAATGTTTTAATTATGTTATTTTCTTGTGCGATTCCTCACTTCGTCGGAATGACAAGCCGCCGTGAGTGTTACAACAGTATTTGTTCGTTAATTTTGTCTTTCCGACGCAGGAGGAATCACATAAAGCTTTTCAATCTAGTTTATAAAAACGTAAGATAGTTTTACAAGTTCAGTTTTGTTCTACATATTTTTGTAATAATAACCCTATCATATTATATTTAAAAATCTCCTTGAACACCTAATCAATTCACCCCATTTTACTCTATTATCACCAGCAATACTCCCACTTTTAAGAAACTAAAAGACAGATTATTTCATAAAAAGGATATATTTGCCTTTTTTTAAAAATAATGAGATCCTATTGTTTATTAATATTCCTTTCTTGTTCAACTTTTTTATGGTCTCAAAAATCAGCAGAAACCACGGCTGTTGAGGTAAATTATTTTACTGGAAACGTAATGCAACATGCACCAGACTTGGCGCACTTGGTCACTGGACATCCCGAAGCAGTGATGGTCATGTTATCTAAAAAGACTTATGGAACCGAAGAATGGCAACGCGCCTATAACTATCCTGATTATGGACTTTATTTGCTCTATCAAGATTTCAAAAATCCCTATTTGGCACATAATTTTGCTATCGGTGGGCATTACAATTTCTATTTTTTAAACAGAAGTCTTACGTTTAATGTGGCACAAGGCATTGCTTATGTCACCAAGCCTTACAACAAAGAAACCAACAACAAAAACAAGGCTTTTGGCTCTACGTTTCTTGCCAACACCGACTTTACTTTACAATTTAAAAAGGAAAACGTAATTGATAGATTTGGTTTTCAGGCAGGGTTTATATTCACCCATTTTTCGAGCGGCAGAGTTATTGCTCCCAATAGCGGCATCAATACTTATAACGTTAATCTCGGGATTAATTACAACTTTGAAAAACCGCACACCTTTATTAAAGACACTGTTGCGCCCAAAGATTTTAGCGAACCAATTAAATTTAGCTGCGTTCTTCGCACTGGAATTAACGAAAGTCCTATAATTAATTCGGGGCAGCATCCTTTTTATCATATTAGCTTTTATGCCGATAAAAGATTCAATAGAAAAAGTGCGTTGCAATTCGGAACAGAGATTTTCTATACCATGTATTTCAAAGACTTTATATATTATCAATCCGAAGCCTATCCCGAAAAAAACATAGACCCAAATACAGATTACAGACGTATTGGCGTTTTTGTAGGTCACGAACTTTTTATAAATAGAATATCGCTCGAAGCACAACTGGGCTATTATGTTTATCAACCCTATAAATATGATATTGTGGTATATGACCGAATTGGAATGAAATATTATTTCACAAAAAACATGTTTACAGGACTAGCTGTCAAGACCCACGCATTTATGGCAGAAGCATTAGAGTTTGGAATTGGGGCACGATTTTAATTGAAACTTATGAAAAAAATCATTGCAATATTGTTGTTTATAACGTTCAATAGCTGTTCAAAACCTGCGCAATGCGTAGAAAGTACAGGTGCATTAACCTCAAAAACAATTACCGGAAATTTCACTCAAATTACAGTTCATAAAGGCATTGAACTCATCATAACACAAGGAAACACCTGCAATGTTGAAATTAAAACAGGCGCTAATTTAATAGGAGATATTTCCGCAACAATTTCTGCCGACGGAATGCTCACGCTAACCGACAACACAACTTGCAACTGGGTGCGCGATTATGGACAGACCAAAGTTTACGTCACTGCGCCCAACCTCACCGACATTATCTGCAAAACAGAAAAAAACATATCATCAACGGGGATTTTGACCTATCCGTTATTGCGTTTAAACTCCATGGATTTAAGTGATGGTGCCGGAACGGGCGATTTTTATTTGCAAATCAATAACAACAATTTGGTGGTTGACAGCAACAACATATCAAACTTTTACCTGAGCGGACAAACCGATACATTTAATGCCAATTTTTATGAAGGCAACGGACGAATAGAAGCCGCCAACCTCACGGCAAATAATATAATAGTGTATCATAGAGGTTCCAACGACATGATCGTTAAACCGATGCTGAGCATTAAAGGCAATATGTACAGCACCGGAAACATTATCTGCAAAAACCATCCGCCAGTGGTTGACGTTACG
>CAIXNQ010000258.1 GCA_903920835.1 uncultured Bacteroidota bacterium
AGCGGCTGTTGAACCCAACGGAGCGGCTGTTGTGCCCAACAGAGTGGCTGTTGTGCCCAACGGAGCGGCTGTTGAACCCAACGGAGCGGCTGTTGTACCCAACGGAACGGCTGTTGTACCCAACGAAACCCCGATAGCGCGGATTTGCAACTGTGCCCACAATCAACTTCAAAACAATTCTAAAAAAAAAATTCTAAATCCAATAGCACGGACAGTCCCGTGAAGGTTTCAAGCAGTCCAGTAGAACTTTGAAGCAGCCCCTTGAGAGTTCAAAGCATCCCAGTGAAAGTTTCAAGCAATTAAGTGAAGGTTCCAAACAGCCCCGTGAAGGTTTCAAGTAGTCCAGTGGAACTTCTAGGGCATGACCATTTGCTAAAGCTAAACCTAGAAATAATATTTTAAATCAAAAATCGATGTCTATATAGGTTTAAAAGCAATCTTCAAATCTCAATCAAAATCTCTTTTTATAAGTTTATTGAAATTCAAATCAAAATTAAATTATATTTGTCCTGAAAACAAGCTTAGGGCTTGTAGAATTTAAGTAATCCAAATCATATTTAGTATGCAACAAATTCCTAGTGTTGACTTACGTGATTTCCTGTCGGAAGATCCGGCACGTAAACAAAAATTTGTAAATGAAATCGGAACAGCCTATGAAGCTATTGGCTTCGTAGCTTTAAAAGGTCATTTTCTGGATGACCAATTGGTAGAAAATCTGTACAGCGAGGTGCGCAATTTTTTTGCACTGCCCCTAGAAACCAAAGCCAAATATGAAATTCCAGGCATCGGTGGGCAGCGGGGGTATGTTTCTTTCGGAAAAGAACATGCCAAAGGTCGCTCTGCGGGTGACTTAAAAGAGTTTTGGCACTTTGGGCAATACGTTGCTCCAGACTCTAAATATGCCAATGAATATCCAGAAAACGTTACTGTAAATGAACTCAAGAATTTTAACGAAATAGGGAAAGAAGCCTATCAAATGCTTGAAAAAACAGGGATTTATGTTTTACGAGCGTTAGCAATTCATATCGGTCTTGATGAATTTTATTTTGATAATTTCATTAAAGACGGCAACAGTATTCTGAGACCAATTCACTATCCGCCAATTACAGACGAACCCAAAGACGGTGCAGTTCGTGCAGCAGCTCACGGCGACATTAATTTAATTACGCTATTGATGGGGGCACAAGGCAAAGGATTGCAAGTTCAAAACCACAACGGCGAATGGATTGATGCCATGGCGCAACCCGATGAACTAATGATTAATGTGGGCGATATGCTTTCAAGACATACCAACAACAAATTAAAATCAACGATCCATCAAGTTGTAAATCCGCCAAGAGAATTGTGGAATACTTCTCGTTTTTCTATACCGTTTTTCATGCACCCAGTAAGCGATATGCCGCTGGATTGCCTCGAACAATGTATTGATGCGCAAAACCCAAAACTTTTTGAAAACATAACCGCAGGGGAGTACCTTAACGAAAGATTAGTAGAATTAGGGCTAATCAAAAAATAAATTCATAACAAACATAATAGATGAGTCAAGAAATAAGAAATTTAGAACCCAAAATTCTGTGGAATAATTTCGCCGATTTGAATGCCGTTCCGCGTCCTTCAAAAAAAGAAGAGAAAGTAATTGAGTTTATCAAGAATTTCGGAAACAGATTAGGTTTAGAAACTTTTGAAGACGAAATTAGAAACGTCATCATCAGAAAACCTGCTTCAAAAGGATATGAAAATCATACACCAATTGTGCTTCAAGGTCATTTGGATATGGTGCATCAAAAAAATGCAACAACAGTTTTTGATTTCAATACCCAAGGAATCGAGATGTATGTTGACGGTGACTGGGTTCGTGCCAAAGGAACAACTCTTGGTGCCGACAACGGTTTGGGAGTTGCCGCAATCATGTCGGTTTTAGAAAGTACCACTATTGCTCATCCAGCCATCGAAGCACTTTTTACTATTGATGAAGAAACCGGAATGACAGGCGCATTGAACCTTAAAGGCGGAATTCTGAAAGGAGAAATACTTTTAAATCTCGACACCGAAGAAGACGATGAAATCGACATCGGTTGCGCTGGTGGAATTGACGTAACTGCTACTAGAAGTTATGAAGAAGAGGAAGTTCCTGCTGGCTCTGTTGGATATTCGATTACCGTAAATGGTCTCAATGGCGGTCATTCTGGAATGGATATTCATAAAGGATTGGGCAATGCCAACAAAATAATGAATCGTCTATTATTTGATGGTTTTGAAAATTTTGGCTTACAGATTTCAGAAATCAATGGCGGTAGTTTAAGAAACGCCATTCCGAGAGAGAGTTTTGCAAAAGTGATAATCGCAGAAATGTTTAATGACGCTTTTGTTTTTGACATGCAAGAAATTATTTCGGACATCAAAGCAGAATTTAAAACAACAGAACCCAATCTGAACATTACAATAACCAAAACCGATTTACCTGAAAAAATAATGGATCTTGGCGTTCAAGAAGGCATTATTCGCGCAATTTATGCGGCTCATAATGGCGTTTATAGAATGAGTGCCGACATGGAAAATTTGGTTGAAACTTCAAATAATATTGCGAGAGTTGTTATTAAAGACGGAGAAATTAGCATTCAAAACCTTACGAGATCGTCTGTAGAAAGTTCAAAACTCGATTTAGCAAATGGATTGCGATCTGCTTTTGAATTGTGCGGTTGCGAAGTAACTTTTGCAGGAAGTTATCCCGGTTGGACACCAAATGTTAAATCGCCAATTCTTGATTTATTAGTGTCGATTTATGAAAAACAAAACAATCAAAAACCAAAAGTTGTTGCTTGTCATGCTGGCTTAGAATGTGGAATTCTTGGTACAAATTACCCAAATATGGACATGATTTCTTTCGGACCGACAATTCATGGAGCGCACAGTCCAGACGAAAGAGCGAGTATCAGTTCTTCACAGAAATTCTGGAAGTTCTTGGTAGAAATTTTAGCCAACATTCCCATTAAAAATTAAAATAAAAAATTAATTAATATTCCTTACTTTCGCTCACTGAAAATAAGTAAAAATTCACATAAAATGAAATACGATATTATAGTTTTAGGAAGTGGTCCTGGGGGTTATGTAACCGCCATTCGTGCTTCACAATTAGGATTTAAAGTAGCCGTTATCGAAAAAGAAAATTTAGGTGGCGTTTGTCTAAACTGGGGTTGCATTCCGACCAAAGCATTATTAAAATCAGCTCAAGTTTTTGATTATTTAAAACATGCTTCGGATTATGGATTGACAATTTCGTCATTCGACAAAGATTTTAATGCCGTTGTAGCAAGAAGCAGAAGCGTTGCCGACGGAATGAGCAAAGGTGTTCAGTTTTTAATGAAAAAAAATAAAATTGATGTAATCGAAGGCTTCGGAAAACTGAAAGCGGGTAAAAAAGTTGTGGTTACTGACAAAGACAATAAAGCTACAGAATACAGCGCAGACCATATCATCATTGCTACTGGAGCACGTTCTCGCGAATTGCCCAACTTGCCTCAAGATGGCGTTAAAGTAATTGGCTACAGACAAGCAATGACGCTTCCTTCGCAACCAAAATCTATGATTATTGTAGGTTCTGGCGCGATTGGTGTTGAGTTTGCACATTTTTATAACGCTATGGGTACTGATGTAACTATAGTAGAATTTATGCCAAATATCGTTCCCGTTGAAGACGAAGACAT
>CAIXNQ010000259.1 GCA_903920835.1 uncultured Bacteroidota bacterium
AATTGCGAGAAACGGCTGTTTCAAGAAGCCTTACTCATATATATTGTCAATTTTTAGATTTTTAGGGAAATTATAATGTCTTGGATTTTCTGGCCAAATTAAAATCATTTTTCGACCGTCAATAGTATCAATTACTATTTTCCCTGTCTTATTCTTATAAAAGTAAATTAAATCGGTATCATAAACTTCTCTTCCGAAAGATTCTTTGACTCCATCTGCTGTATAGAAATTCTCTGCTAATTTAATTTTGATTTTTGGCTTTATCAAATTATATACTTTTGAGTAATCTTCTAATTCCACGTAAAAGTTAGTCACAACTTTTCTTGGCTTATTTTCATGATGTACCCAATTTATACTTTTAATTTTTACAGTATCGTTTTTAGTTAGAAAAATAATATAGTTACTTTTTTCATTGCAACTATAAAATATGATTAGTATTAGAAAATAGCTAGACTTCATTCTATGTTTTGACTTCTCAAGGTTTCTTGTAACTTTAAAATTGTCGTCACAAGTTATTGTTCATCATCAAAAATTGTGATTACCTAATTTATTTTAGAGCTTCTCTTTGATAAAATCCGTCATTTTGTTAAACAACTGGATACGGGTTTTGCCACCATAAATTCCGTGGTTCTTGTCGGGATAAACCGCCCAATCGAATTGTTTGTTGGCTTGAACTAATGCTTCTATGAACTGCATCGAGTTTTGAAAATGTACGTTGTCATCGGCGGTGCCGTGAATTAACAGGAAATTTCCTTTTAATTTATCGGCGAAATTTATTGGCGAATTGGTATCGTAGCCGCTGGCGTTTTCTTGTGGCGTTTGCATGTATCGCTCTGTGTAAATGCTGTCGTAAAATCTCCAATTGGTAACTGGCGCTACTGCTATTGCCATTTTAAAAACATCTGCGCCTTTGAGAATACAGTTGCTAGCCATGAATCCTCCAAACGACCAGCCAAAGATTCCTATTCTTGTTTTGTCAACATAAGAATAGTTTCCGATTGCTTTTGCGGCATCGATTTGGTCTTCTAGCTCATATTTTCCTAATTCTTTTTGTGTGATTTTTTTGAACGCGGCTCCTTTGAAACCTGTGCCTCGACCGTCAACACAAACGGTGATATAGCCTTGTTGCGACAGCATCATAAACCAATAATCGTTGGTGTCTAGCCAATCGTTTGCTACTTGTTGTGAGCCTGGTCCTGAGTATTGATACATGAAAATTGGATGTTTTTTTGTTGCATCAAAGTCTTTGGGTTTGATTATCCAGGCGTTTAATTTATTGCCTTTTTCGGTTGTTAATTCAAAGAATTCTTTGGTTGGTAGATTGTATTTTTCAAGTTTTTCGAGCAATGTAGTATTGTCTAGAATGGCTTGAACTTGTTTTCCGTCTTTAGCATTGTTTAAAGTATAAGTTGGCGGAACGGTGGCACTCGAAAAAGTATTGATGAAATAGTCATAATTCGGGCTAAAAGTTGCCGAATTTGTTCCGGATTGTTGTGATAATTTGGTTTTATTTTTGCCGTCTAAGTTTATTTTATAAACGTCTCTATATGTCGAACCATTTTCTGTAGATTGATAATAGATGGTTTTGTTTTTTTCGTCAAAACCGTAATAAGAAGTCACTTCCCAATTGCCTTTGGTGATTTGATTTTTCAGTTTCCCGTTTTTGTCAAATAGATAAATGTGATTGAAACCATCTTTCTCTGAAGTCCAAATGAAGCTGTTGTCTTTTAGAAAGGTTAGGTTGTCAGTAATATCAACGTATGCAGCATCTTTTTCGTTCATTACGACTTTAGCAACTCCAGAAGTTCCGTCAATAAAAATTAAATCTAAATTGTCTTGATGACGGTTCAAAACTTGGGCTGAAAGTACATTTGCATCGTTTGTCCATTTCATTCGGGCAATATAAAAATCGGAATAATTTCCTAAATTGATGGCTTTTGAAGCGGTTGCAGCAACGTCATAAATAAATAATGATACTACGGCGTTTTTTTCTCCAGCTTTTGGATATTTGAAAGTTTCGACCGAAGGATATAAATCTTTGTGGTAAATATTCATCGAAAACTCTGGAACTTGGCTTTCATCAAATCGAATGTAGGCTAATTTTTTGCTGTCGGCACTCCAGTCAAAAGCTCTTACAAACGCAAATTCTTCTTCATAAACCCAGTCTGTAATTCCGTTAATGATGGCGTTTTTCTTTCCATCAGTTGTAACTTGAGTCGTTTTTTTTGAATTTATATCATAAATATAAAGGTTGTTTTCTTTGGCAAAAGCTATTTTAGAACCATCGGGAGAGAATGTAGGTTCTTGAACTTGGTCAAAAAGTTTTGTGATTTCTTTTGTAGCGATGTTATATAAATAATAATCGGCGGTAAACGAGTGACGGTATATTTGATTGGAAGAACTTGCAATCAAAATCTGTTTTTCATTTGGACTGAAAGAATAACTATCGATTCCGTTATCTAAACCAGTTGTTGTTTTTGTGTCGATTAAGGTTGCTACTTTATTTAACGTTGTATAATCAAACAAATTGATTTGCTGGCTTTTTGTTGCTCGATCTGAATTTAAAACCGTGTATTGATTAGAATTTTTCAAAGCTTGTAATTCATCCATTGCTTTGGCTCGAAAAGTTCCTGTGTAGATTTCTTCAATGGTCATTTTTTGTTGCGACACCACAGAGAAAGACGTAAATACGAAAAGAACTATAAGTTTAATTAACTTCATTACTTAATTGCATATTAAAAAAGAGTCCAATTTTAGTGAAAATATATTTAATATCTACATTTTTAAATAAAAATATGCTTTTTTAAATATTTTAATTGTCCATCAACTG
>CAIXNQ010000260.1 GCA_903920835.1 uncultured Bacteroidota bacterium
CCGATTTCATTGCCGAAGGAGTCGATCAAACGCGTGGTTGGTTTTATACACTACATGCTATTGGGACGTTAGTTTTTGATAAAATTGCCTATAAAAATGTGGTTTCAAATGGTTTGGTTTTAGACAAAAACGGACAAAAAATGTCGAAACGTTTGGGCAACGCCGTTGACCCATTTACCACTTTAGCAGAATATGGACCAGATGCAACCCGTTGGTATATGATTGCGAATGCCAATCCGTGGGACAACGTGAAATTTGACATCGAAGGTGTAGCAGAAGTGCGACGTAAATTCTTCGGAACATTATATAATACGTATTCGTTTTTTGCTTTGTATGCTAATATTGATGGTTTCAAATACGCTGAAGCTGAAATTCCGTTAAACGAAAGACCCGAAATAGACCGTTGGATTATTTCTGAATTGAATACTTTAATTAAAGTGGTTGACGATGCGTATTCGGATTATGAACCCACCAAAGCCACCAGAGCCATCTCTGACTTTGTTCAAGAAAACCTCAGCAACTGGTATGTTCGTTTGTGCCGACGAAGATTCTGGAAAGGCGAATATGGCACCGATAAAATTGCTGCCTATCAAACACTTTATACCTGTTTGTTGACCGTTTCAAAGCTTTCTGCGCCGATTGCGCCGTTTTTCATGGACAAACTTTACAGAGATTTAACACTCGCTACACATTCAGAAAACTTCGAGAGTGTACATTTGGCAACGTTTCCAGCTGTGGTTGAAAACTTTGTTGATAAATCGTTAGAGAGTAAAATGATGAAAGCACAAACCATTTCTTCGCTGGTTTTATCACTGCGAAAGAAAGAAATGATTAAGGTGCGTCAACCATTGAAAAAGGTTATGATTCCAATACTTGACGACAATCAACGGACGGAGATTGAGGCAGTTTCTGACCTTATAAAGGCAGAGGTAAATGTTAAAGAAATAGAAATTCTGGACGATGCTTCGGGTGTTTTGGTGAAGCAAATTAAGCCCAATTTCAAAGCGTTAGGACCTCGATTTGGAAAAGATATGGGATTGATTGCAAAAGAGATACAACAGTTTAGTCCAGCTCAAATCAGTGAGATTGAGCAAAAAGGAAGTACTGTTATTGTAGTTTCAGGAAATGATGTAATTTTAGCCCTTGATGAAGTAGAAATTTCTTCGCAAGATATTGAAGGTTGGTTAGTAGCAAATTCAAACGGGATAACGGTTGCTTTAGACATTACACTAACTCCCGAACTAATTCAAGAAGGAATAGCAAGAGAGTTAATCAATAGGATTCAAAATATCAGAAAAGATTCTGGTTTTGAAGTGACCGATAAAATTAAAGTGCAGCTTAAAGCAAACAGTGTTTTAGAACAGGCAGTTTTAGCCAATTTAGATTATATAAAATCCGAGACATTGACAGAAAGTTTGACCTTTGAAAACGAAATTAAAGAAGGAATCGAAATAGAATTTGATGAAATTAAAACAAGAATATTAATTACAAAATAAAAAAAATGATAGTAGATATAGCTAGATATTCTGATGCAGATTTGGCAGAATTTAAAGAAATTATCGTAAACAAAATTAACAAAGCACAAATAGATTTAGAACTTATAAAAAGTGCTTATATGAATGATTTGAATAACGGCACTGACGATACGTCTCCTACATTCAAAGCATTTGAAGAAGGAAGTGAGACCATGAGTAAAGAGGCAAACTCGCAGCTGGCAATTCGTCAAGAGAAGTTCATCAGAGATTTAAAAAACGCTTTGTTTCGTGTAGAAAACAAAACTTATGGTGTTTGTAAAGTAACCGGACAGTTAATTAGCAAAGAGCGTTTGCGGGTAGTTCCTCATGCAACGATGAGTATAGAAGCAAAGAATTCTAGAGGTTAATAAAGATTTCAAACACTCCTTTTGGAGTGTTTTTTTTGCTCCAAATTCTCAATTCAGTAAAACATATCCAAGGCTGAAAAGTATTGGGTGATTAATCACTTCGTTTCGATATTCGCATTTGACAAGGATTCTGTCGGTGATTGACACTTCAAGTCCTGCGCCATAAATCACACCGATGCCATACGATTGTTGCAGTCCTTCGTTGTTGTTTGCTTCAACATAAAGTTGGTTTGTGGTCTTTAAATAAGATAAATTGAAACCCAAATAAGCATAAGGACGGATGAATTTATTGGCAAAATTCTGCTGAAATTGAAACGGAACAGCAACCAGTTCTTGATTGTAATCATAAGTTTTGTTGTTATAAAAGGTTGGCATTTCTTTCTTGAAATAATTTAACCCGATGTTTAACGAAGTGCTTCGGCTGATTTTTGTAAAGTAAGTTCTATAAGTTCCTTTAACGAAATATTCGGTTTCATTCTTCCTAGAACCGCCCCCAGCGTTGGCTATCAAAAAACTTTTGTTCTTAGCTTTCTGTTTTATCTTCTCACTTTGCGAACCCATTAAAGTGTTGTAATCAATAATCACTTGACCAATGCTGCCCTCATTAAAATTGCTGTTTTTAGATGTGTTTCCCTCGGTTGCCTTGTTGAGTTCTACCATATAATTCAAATCTGTGTTTCTGTTTTCTAGCGAGACCAGATTGTCTTCTTCAAGAACATATTGTTTGTTGTCATTAGTAACAATATAGATTGTTTCAGATTTAAAAACAGTTTTATATAATGACGCTTTACCTCTGATAATCAACTTTGCAAAAACCAGAATATCATCCGTGCTTTTATTGATTTTTACTTTAAATACTTCATAAAAATCATTACCTTCAATCACAAACGATTTTAGGTCGGCAGTTCCAAAGTTAGTTTCGCCAGTTGCAGAAACTGTTTTTCTAAACTGAACACCTTTACTATAACTGCCCAAATCATTTTGCATGATAAACCCCTCTATGATTTCGCCGTTTGTGCGGGTCAGCACCGCTGGGTTGTAGCTGTCTTTCAATTGAGAATACATCAAATTTATGCCTAATAGCATTAAAAAAGTAGCTGTGATTTTCATTTTTTTTATAGTTATCAGAATGAATTTATATTAGGATTAGTAATTTTTTTGGAATTAGCAGGCATTATATTTGAGACAAAAATAAATAAATTTTGTTTTTAAACTTAATTTCTTTTTTATTTAGAGGTGTTAAAATTTACATAGTGATGCAATAAAAATGCAATTTATTTATAGATAATATCCATTTTTAATAAAGTTGAACATTTCACTGATTAAGGAAGTTAAAAAATAATGGTTATGACCACAAATTTCATGCATTTAATCTAATTTACCCTTAAAATTAGACTTGACATATATTTATTAATATAATATTTGTATTTTTACCCCATAAAAAATAGGGTTAAATATAAAATAATTAATTGTTATGAAAATAGAGAAAAGATGGATTGTTTCCTTTACAATTATTTGTATTGTTGCTACTGTTGCACTTTTTTGGCCGACGCCATCGGAAAAAGCGGCAGTGCTCTCAGAGTTTGGTACAAAAAGCGATATTAATTTTGCCGACGTTGCTTGGTTATTAACAGCTTCTTGTTTGGTCTTACTGATGACTCCCGGTTTGTCCTTTTTTTATGGAGGAATGGTGGGCAAAAAAAATGTAATTTCGACCATGCTTCAAAGTTTTATTTGCCTTGGAGTGGTGACATTGTTATGGGTAGTCGTAGGTTTCAGTTTGGCGTTTGGCGACCCAATTGGCGTTCATATCGGGGGTGGTTTTTACAGCTTTGTGGGCAATCCGTTCACCTTTCCTTTTATGGATTATGTTGGGGTTTTGCCCCATAAAAAAATGGCGAGCACCATTCCGTTTGTGCTTTTCGCTTTGTTTCAAATGAAGTTTGCCATTATCACTCCAGCCATCATCACAGGTTCGTTTGCAGAACGGGTTCGGTTTATTTCCTATTTATTATTTATTTGTTTGTTTACATTATTCATATATGCACCACTTTGTCACTCTGTTTGGCACCCTAACGGAATTTTGGGTAGCTATTTCGGGATTAAAGATTTTGCAGGAGGCACCGTCGTTCATATGAGTGCAGGTTTTGCCGCCCTTGCAGGTGTATTGGTTTTGGGTAAACGAAAAAACAGCACCCACATTCCGACCAATATTCCTTTCGTGCTCTTAGGAACCGGAATGTTGTGGTTCGGTTGGTTTGGTTTCAATGCTGGATCGGCACTTGCAGCAAACGATGTGGCAGCAATGGCGTTTGCAACCACCATTACGGCTTCGGCAGCAGCAATGCTCACTTGGATTTTCTTCGACAGATTGAACGGTCGAAAAGTATCTGCTCTTGGAGCTTGTATTGGTGCTGTGGTTGGGTTGGTAGCAATTACTCCTGCCGCAGGATATGTCTCAATTCCTGTGAGTTTGTTTATTGGATTCATAACTGCTATAGTTTCTAATTTAGCTGTGAATGCTACTTTTATGAAAAAGATTGACGACACCCTTGATGTTTTTGCGTGTCATGGTGTAGGCGGCATTATGGGAATGATTCTAACGGCAATCTTTGCAGAAGGTGAGAATTCCAGTTTGCTTCACGGCGGATGGGGTGTTTTTGGCGGACATATCGTTGCTTTATTATTGGTTTCAGCTTTCACTTTCTTTGGGGCGTTATTGCTTTATAAAGTTACCGATTTCATAATTCCGCTTCGAGTTTCAGAAGCGTCAGAAGATTTAGGCTTGGATTTGTCTCAACACAACGAGAAACTTTAATTACCTCATATTTAGTTAATTTATTTGAAGTTTACAATTAGTTAACATTAATAAAGCATATAAATATTTAATCCGATTTAAGTTTGCACCTTAAATTCAACAAGATGAAAAAAACAACTGTGCTCTTTGGTATTCTGTTTCTAATGCTTGTGTCCTGCACAAAAGACAGGGAAATTCCTTACAATATTGTTACTATCGATCCGAATAGTGTTTTGATACACTATTGGAATTTTAATACTTTATCGGGAACTTTAACAACGATTAGTCCTGACTTAACTAAAATACCCAACAGTAATGCTGCTATTACTTATGATGGAACTGGTGCTGGTTACATGGATGCTTTTAGTCCAGGTTATGACTTAAATACTCAAAACAACGAAATAGCTGGTGGAGGTATTAAAGCTCGAAACCCGAGCGATACTAGAAACTTATTATTTTCATTACCAACAACAGGATATAAAACAATTGTCGTACAGTTTGCAACAGCTAAATCCTCGAGTGGCGCAACTACGCAAAGCTATTCTTACACTTTAGACGGAACAAATTATACTACTTCAGGTCTTTCAACATCAGTTTTCAACCCAACAGTCGATCCAGTTGCTTCTATCGTTAGCTTAGATTTTTCATCAATCACAGGTGTAGATAACAATCCTAATTTTAAAATCAAGATAAGTTTTTCTGGAACTACAGTTTCTGGCACTTCTGGAAATAATAGATTTGATAATCTAACAGTGAAAGGAGTTCCGTTAAGTTTAACTGCCCCACCAGCAAATTTAAGTTATACAGTTCCAGCTTCATTTACTATCAATACACAAATTATTGATTTGAATCCGAGTGTCTCTGGAAACATAACAAATTATAGTGTTTCTCCAAGTTTGCCTTCAGGTTTAATTTTAGATACAACAACAGGGATTATTAGCGGAACTCCAACATCTTTGAGCGCTGCTATAAATTATACGATAACCGCTACAAATCCTTATGGAAGTGCAAATGTTACTGTTGCAATTACTGTTGCTGCTGCACCATTATATCTAATCCATTATTGGAACTTTAATAGTTTACCAATCACAGGAACAACAATCACAGCTCCAGTATTAGCAGACAGCTCTTTGATTACGCCAATTACAGCTAACATTACTTACGAAGGAACTGGTGCTGGATATGTTGATTCATATACTTCTCCAACAACATTAAATGCTCAAAATGCAGACGTTTCTAGTTTAGGGATTCGTTTTAGAAACCCTTCTGATACTCGGAATGTTATTATTGCAGCTCCAACCACTGGTTATAAAAATGTGGTAATGAAGTTTGCAACAGCTCGAAGTTCAGCTGGTGCATCTATTCAAAACTATTCTTATAGTCTAGACGGTGTTAATTTTATTACCACAGGATTAACAACAAATACTTTCAATCCAAATATTGACCCTGCTTATGATATTGTCACGCTTGATTTTTCTTCTATTTCGGGAGCGAATAACAATCCGAATTTCGTTGTGAAAATAAATTTTGGCGGTATAGAAGCATCAGGAACAACCGGCAATAACCGAATAGATAACTTAACCTTTCAAGCCAATCAATTATGATTTTTAAAAAATACGCTTACATAGCCGTTGCACTTTTCTCAGTTGCTATTCAGGCTCAGAAAGAAGGTAAGTTAAAACCTACAAAACATATTACAGTTACCGTTCCAGAACCGTCGGATATTTGTTATGACAGCAAAAACGATACATTCTATATGGTTAGCGACAAAGGAATGATTTTTGAAACTGACAAAGATTGTAAAGTCATTAGAAAACACAAACAAAAAGGACATGATTTTGAAGCAGTCTATGCCGACGGGACTTTTGTTTATGCTGTAGATGAAAGCAACCGCACGATTTATAAATACGAATCTAAAACATTCAAGTTGGTTAAATCGAACACTATTCCTTATTATGGTGCACGAAACAAAGGCTATGAATCTTTTGATTTTGACCCAATCAATAAAAAGTTCATTTTAATTACAGAAAGCAATCCGATAATGCTTTTTGAATTAGACACCGATTTTAAAGTAACCGGACAAACTGATTTAAGCAATTTTGCCGAAGATATTTCGTCGGCAAGATTTCACAATGGTTTCTTGTGGTTGTTGAGCGATGAAGATTCAATGTTACTAAAACTAAATGCTTCAACTTATGAAGTGCTTCAAAAATGGAGCTTGCCTGTGATTAATCCAGAAGGTTTGGTATTTGATAAAGACGGCAATCTCCTCATCGCTTGCGACGATATGCAACGCGTGTATTATTTCAATAATCCTGAAAAAAATTAAAATGAAAAATAAGATACTATTCTTGTTCTTTGCTTTAGTAGCAAATAGTGCTTTTGCCCAATTTATCATTACAAACGGCACAAGTACTATGGAAATATCGTCCAATTTTTCAGGTTTTTATAACAGCCGTTCGCTTAAAGCTGGAGAAGTTGACCAATCGAAAGACCGCTTTAAACTTAGAGATGCCCAGTTAGGAATTAGCGGTAGGGCTGGTCACGACTTTGAATATAGCTGTAATATTGATTTTGCCGACATGGCAGCCAACAGCATTAACACGGTTATTGACCCAGAAAATCCAGGCTTATTAAATGCAAACGTTACTTATAAAGGTTTCAAATTTGTAGATGTTGAAATGGGTTATGGTAAATTATATTATTCCAGAAACTCCATGGTTTCATTTGACAATAGTGCCTATTGGCAAGCCGCAGAAATAACAAGAGGTTCTGTATTTTCTGTTCGAGATATAGGTGTAACCTTAATAAAAGACTTTTGGCACAAAAGAGCCAATGCTTATCTAGGAGCTTATACAGGTTTAGGTGAATTGTCTTTAGCTGGCGACAATGACCCAAGCGGACATTTAGAATACATCAGCCGTTTTGATGTGTCTTATCCTTGCAGATTTAGATATTCTGAAATAGACATTAAACACTCGCCAATTCCTATGTTTCAAATTGGAGTTGCTGGTCGTTATGCCAACAAAAAACTACCTGTTGGAACTACTTTTCCAACGAATGCAACTAGTGTTTATGGATTAAAAGTGATTGATGGCGAAAGATACATCTATGGTTGTGATGTTGCTTTTCAATATTTAGGATTCTCAGGTCAATTTGAAATTCATCAAATGAAATCAAAACCTCAAAACCCTAATGATCCATTGTTTCAAAACTACACGATTGACCAAACCAACGGCTACATTTTATCTGGCGGGTATATTGCTCAGTTGAATTATTATGTAAAAGACTGGAGAACCATTCTCTCTGCTCGATATGAAGAATTAGACCTGAACGATTTGGTTGCAGGAAGCGCACGAAGATTTTCTCCAGCAATTGGTTATCGTTTAAAAGGAACTAATGCTTTGGTTAAATTCCAATATTTTAATATCTTGCGCGACGAAAGTATTGACTTACAATCTTGGAAAGAACAATACCGAATCGGAGTTCAATTTCAATTAAATTAACCTAAATATTTACAAATGATTAAAAAATTACTTTACACTTTTAGCCTTCTACTCCTATCGACAGCGGGCTTTTCACAAATTTCAACCTTGCCAGCTTCTGAAGGTTTTGAAACTACGTTTACGCAAGGAACAGCTATTGAATTTATTCCAAATTGGCTAGGTTCAACGGTGGCTGCAAGCAACAAAATCTTTCAAGATTTGACAGATTTTAATACCGGATTAGCTGCTTTAAGCATGATTCCAACTAGTGCTTTTAACGGAGATGTTCAAGTGAAGTTAAATCTAACTTCATACCAGTCTGTAGCGGTTTCGTTTATGGCAAAATCAATGCTGAACGGAATAGGAACTAGAGATGTAGTATTGACCATGAGCACCTCAATTGATGGAGGAACGACATGGATTGCATCTTCTCAAATCGCTTCTTTGCCAAATGCCAATCAAACTTCATTTACGACCTACAGCTATTCATTGCCAGTTGAAGCCAACAACCAAGCGAATGTTTTGGTCAGATTTTATGCTACTCGTGGTGCAACTGGTACTTCTACAGCAGCAAAATTAGTAATTGATGATGTTTTAATTCAACAAGTGACAACGCCACAAATCACGCTTAGCCAAACTGCGCTAACTTTTACACAAGTATTAGGATTGCCAACTCAAACGCAAACGGTGAATGTTTCTGGAAGTAATCTTTCGGGGAATATTAACCTTACTGCACCAGCAAATTTTGAGATTTCTACCTCAGCAACTTCTGGTTTTTCTTCATCAGTTTCGTTGCCGACTACTAATGGTAACTTATTGGTAACTCCTGTGTATGTTCGTTTGAACGCTACAGCTGCTGGAACTTTTACAGGCAACTTGACCGCAATGTCTTCTGGAATTAGCGCACCAGCAATAGCTTTAACAGGAAGCTGTATTGCACCAACGGTTACAAATCCTGCTCCATTTGATGTTACAATGCCTCCAGGTTATAGTTTTACTTCTTGGGACAACACTAATGCTGCTGGAACTTTCCCTCCAAACATGGCTTTGTGGTCTCACGCTACTGCCGACCCAGATTTGAACACGCCTTTTATTGAAAATTGGAGTTGTTTGTATAACTTAACATCTAGATCTCGATTTACTGGCGAAGGTACGAACGGAATATCGATGATTAACACAGGTGCTTCTCAATTTACGGGTGTTTGCGATGGCACAAACCCTACACAAACCACTGGAACAACTATTGCAAGCGGAAGAGCTGGAGCAATTGTTATTGCTTTAAACACCGTTGGAGTTAATCCTGCAATTAGTCAAGTTTCGATTAACTGGACAGGAAGAACGATACTTCAAAACGTAAAAGTTTGTGCCTTAAGAATGCAATATAGAATCGGAACTGCTCAAGGAAATCCTAATGCTGGCTGGCAGGAGTTCCCTACTACTCAAGAATATATTAGCGGTGCCGACAATTCGTTTGAAATGAAAACAACAACGTTACCTTCAAGCTGCAGTAATCAACCTGTAGTTCAGGTGCGTTGGGTTTATTATTTCGTTAGTGGCACAGGACTTAGAGCGCAGTTGGCTTTAGATGATGTTAGTACTAGTATTGTTAGTTTATCAACCAACAATAATTTTACTTATGATTCAATAGATTTTCAAATCTATCCGAATCCAACAGCTAAACAAATTGTTCACTTAAGCACTGCCCAAAATATTGAAGTTTTTGATTTGACTGGCAAAATAATTTTGTCTCAAAAAAATACTTCAACTATAGATACTACTTCTTTTTCTGCTGGAATTTATTCCGTAAAAACAGATACCGGCATTACTAAAAAGTTAATTGTTGAGTAAAACTCAGCAACATTTATAAATTCTAAAGAAAACCGACTTCATATTGATTTGAAGTCGGTTTTTTTATTGATTTGTCTCAACTAAATGATATGGGAAAGTATTTATAATCTATTATATTTGTCCAAAATTAAACGAATCGAATTACAATATTTTAAACAATAACAAACAAATATCAGCTATGAAATTTAACACAAAAGTAATCCACGGCAACCAATACCACGACCCAGCTACGGGTGCTGTTATGCCTCCGGTTTATATGACATCAACTTTTGCGCAGCACAGTCCGGGACAGCCAGTAAACCCAGATTATGAATATTCAAGAGCAGCCAACCCCACGCGTTCCGCACTCGAAAATGCACTGGCAAGCATCGAGAATGGCGTTCGAGGATTAGCTTTTTCGTCAGGATTAGCGGCTACCGATTGCTTATTGCGCAGTTTCAAGGCAGGCGATGAGGTCATAGCGATGGACGATCTTTATGGCGGAACGTACAGACTCTTTACTCGAATCTATAAAGACTCTGGTATTGTTTTTCACTTTGTAGATATGAATGATATTGCAGCTTTTCAGGCGTTGATTAATCAAAACACAAAGTTGGTTTGGGTAGAAACACCCACAAACCCATTGATGAAGTTGGCAGATATTGCTGCGATTGCCGAAATCACCAAGAAACACAACATTCTATTTGCTGTTGACAACACATTTGCCACGCCCTACCTTCAAAAACCGCTCGATTTTGGTGCCGATATTGTGATGCACTCTGCCACTAAGTATTTGAGCGGTCACTCAGACGTTATTGCGGGTGCATTAATCGTGAAAGATGAAGCCTTAGGCAATCAACTGCACTTTCAGCAATTTGCGACTGGGGCAACACTAGGTCCGATGGATAGTTTTCTGGTCTTGAGAGGCATTAAAACACTGCATCTTCGGGTAGAACGGCATTGTGAGAACGGCATTAAGGTTGCCGAGTTCTTAAAATCCCACCCTATGGTTTCAAAAGTATATTATCCTGGCTTGCCCGACCATCCGTTTCATGAAATTGCCAAAAAGCAGATGACTTCTTTTGGAGGCATGGTGTCATTTACGTTTAAATCGGGTTTAAAAGCAGCTGCTATTACGTTTTTAGAAAAGCTAAAAGTCTTTACTCTTGCCGAATCATTGGGAGGCGTAGAATCTCTAGCCAATCATCCTGCCTTGATGACCCACGCATCAATTCCGGAGGAGAAAAGAAAAGAAATCGGAATTACCGACGACCTGGTGAGGCTCAGCGTAGGTGTAGAAGATATTTCAGATTTGCTTGATGATTTGGAACAAGCATTCAAATAAAAAAGAGGACTTAGTCCTCTTTTTTGTGGTAAATAATAATCCTTTAAACACTTTGTCCGTCGCTCTAAGTATGTAAATTAAGGAAAGTGATTTATAAATTTGTATGCAATGTTTTCGGTTTCTTCTTTCAGTGTAGTTTGAAATATTGCAATTAGTGTTAGTAGTAAAAGTTATTTTTTTGTTTATTTTAACTCTCGCAAGGTTGAAACCCTGCGAGAGTTTTATGTTTATTATTCTTTTATAAACTTACTAACAAACTTTTCATCTCCCGAAACCGCTTCAATAATATACATACCACTAGCAAATAATTCTACATCAACTTGATTGGTATTGGTAGTTTGGGTTAAAACAACTTTCCCAGCTAGATCGGTAATGATGATTTTATCAATTGTTTCATTATTTGAAGATTGAATGAACAATATTTTTTTTACTGGTACTGGATAGATCTGTAAAGATGTAACTGTGAATCTAGGATTTCCGAGAGTTACTGTTACTTGTACTGCAAATGGATTGCTAGCACAACCATTTATAGTATTAACCGCATAATAAGTTGTACCACTTGTTAAAACTGTTGTGCTTTGAAGTGGGTTGATAGCTGCTTGTGCATCTGCTAGATTTGCATACCAAATAACGTTTGTTGGGTTTATCACTAAATTAGAAATCGTAGCATCGGCTAATGCCGCCACAGTAAATGTTTGAATTGCATCTCCAGTAGGAACAGATGGTTGTGTTCCAGTTACATTCCAAGTACAAGAGGTCGTATTAAATGTTGCTGACTCATAACAAGCCAAAGTCGGTTGCGTTGGTTGCGTTCCTGTTACGTCCCATGAACATGAAGTAGTATTAAACGTTGCTGATTGATAACAAGCCAATGTCGGTTGTATTGGTTGTGTTCCCGTTACGTCCCATGAACAAGACGTAGTATTGAAAGTTGCCGATTGATAGCAAGCCAAAGTCGGTTGCGTTGGTTGCGTTCCTGTTACATCCCATGAACATGACGTTGCATTGAACGTTGCCGATTGATAACAAGCCAATGTCGGTTGCGTTGGTTGCGTTCCTGTTACGTCCCATGAACATGAAGTAGTATTAAACGTTGCTGATTGATAACAAGCCA
>CAIXNQ010000261.1 GCA_903920835.1 uncultured Bacteroidota bacterium
ATACACTACTTTTTGAAATTTGCAAAACAAAATCAACCTGATATTAATCTAACGAATGTTAATTTTATGTTTTTATTTTGTTAAATATAAACTGCTTTGCAATTCTAATAAAAGAGCGTTTTATTAATACCGATAAATGATAGGTTTAAATGATTTATATAATAACTCGTAGAATATTGAAACCTGAAAAAAATTTAACTTAAAATAAATAAAATTTTTTGGTTTTTAATGATAAGTAATAGTCTGAGTCCTTTAAATCCTAATGAAATTTATATCCAATTTTAAGTTATTATTACTGATTTCTAAACTTTAAACCTGTATACTTTGATATTTCAATAAAAACTTTTACACAAAATAATCATTAACAAGCTCTTTGATTGAATAAATAAATCCATATCGAAATAAAGGAACTCGAGGCTAAAGTATGGGAACTCATGGTGGCGCTATAAAAACTTACAGCAGTTAGTTAGGGACCGACTTTATTTGCTAATAAAGAAATTTATCAATGTGAATAGTTTATGATTTTAGAGTTATACTAAATTGAATATTGAGCAAAATTCTTTAAAGAATTCTGTTTGGTATAGTCTATTTAAAAACCTCAAATTTTTGGCCATCATAATTAGCAAAAACCATAGTTGGGTGCGAATCTTGGTGAAATATATTTCCGTCTTTATCAATAGCAATTGCTCCAGCAAAACCATCGTAAGGTTTCAATTCGTTGAATGTTTTTGCAAAAGCATCTTTTAAAGAAAAACCATCCGTGACTCTGGTTACAATTTTTGCAGCAGTGGCATTGCTAACAATATCTTCGCCAACACCTGTGAGGCTTACACCACAATTTTCGTTGACATAATTACCCGCAACTGTTGCGGAATCTGAAATACGTCCTGGAATTTCAAAACCTTTTCCTCCAGTTGAAGTTGCAGCAGCAAGTTTTCCGTTAGCATCAAGAGCCACACAACCTACCGTCCCTGAACCGTTTGATTGCAATTTTGCTAAATATTCTTCCCTACGTTGAGCTATTTCTGTTGAGAAATGTTCAAATCCATGTTGTCTTGCAAATTCAGTAGCACCACTTCCTCCCAAAACCCGATCGTCAAACGACATTAATTTTTGTGCCACTTGAATTGGATTTTTAACTTCTTCAATATTAATGACACCGCTAAAACGCTGCGAATCGCCGTTCATTAATGAAGCACTCATTCTAATTTTTCCATCACTCTGAATTTGCGAACCAATTCCTGCATTGAAAAGTGGGTTGTCTTCGAGTTCAGAAACTGCAAAAACAACTGTTTCGAGCGCTGAATGTGTTTTTAGGAAATCATAAGATTTACTAACGATTTCGAATAATGCTTTTTGTTTAGCAATTTTTGTTTCAATATTGGTTGAAGATTCTGAAAAAAAACCACCATGAATAATTATTTTCATTTTTGTCTAACATTTAATAATAGAAATAGCAATTGATTAATATTTTTTTACTACAAATTAAAAGAATTAACTGTATAATCGAAATCAAATTTAAAATCTGTGAAAATCTTTTTAAACTGTGGCTTAATATTTTAAAAAAAAACAGTTGAGATTTATCAAAATAAAAAACCGCCAATCGATTAAGAAAGGCGGCTATTTGAATGAGATTTTGTTTTTTGAATTAAGCTTCGAAAGGAAGGATAGAAACAAAAGATTTGTTTTCTCCTTTTTTCTGAAACTTAACAACACCATCAACTTTGGCATGCAAAGTATGATCTTTTCCCATGTAAACATTTTCACCTGGGCTGTGTTTTGAACCTCTTTGTCTTACGATGATGTTCCCTGCGATAGCAGCTTGTCCACCAAAAATCTTAACACCTAAACGTTTCGATTCTGATTCTCTACCATTCTTGGAACTACCGACACCTTTCTTGTGAGCCATGACGTATTAGTTTTTAATGTTAATTATTCTTGTGAATCTTCGATTTTTTCTTCAACTACAGCTTTTTTTGTAGTTGCTTTTTTAACTCCAACAGTAATTCCCTCAATTAAAATTTGAGTAAGGTACTGGCGGTGACCATTTCTTTTTTTGTATCCTTTTCTTCTTTTCTTTTTGAAAACGATAACTTTATCTCCTTTTAAGTGTTGTAACACTTTGGCTTCTACTGAAGCACCTTCTATAGCTGGGGCGCCTAAAGTTACATTACCGTTGTCGTCTAATAAAAGAACTTTATCAAAAGAAACTGTTGTTCCTTCTTCATTCGACAAACGGTGCACATAAACCTTTAAGTCTTTGCTTACTTTAAATTGTTGCCCTGCTATCTCTACGATTGCGTACATAACAATAATGTTTAGTTAATTTTTTGAGTGTGCAAATATACACTTAAATATCAATCCTGCAACATTTTTTTTAAAGTAATTTAATTAAAAACTAAGTCTATTATTTATAAACATTTAAGGATTAAAAAAACACTTGGTTTAGTTGCTCCTATATATATTATTCATTGGTTCGTTTTATAGCGTTAAAGTAAGCCGCTCTGCTCAAAGGTTCATATTCTTCGGTTTCTCCAAGCATTACGAGTTTGTCGTTATTGTTTTTCCTAAAACTATAATGTGCTAAATTTCCTGTTCGGGTACAAACTGCGTGCACTTTTGTTACATATTCCGCAGTTGTCATCAATGCAGGCATAGGTCCAAAAGGATTACCTTTGAAATCCATGTCAAGACCTGCAACAATTACGCGAATACCTTGGTTGGCTAGGTCGCTACAAATTTTTACAATTTCATCATCAAAAAACTGGGCTTCATCAATGCCAACAACATCACAACCTTGAGCTAAAATAGCAATATTTGCCGCAGCAGGAACTGGAGTAGAGCGAATTTCGTTTTTGTTGTGAGAAACTACCATTTCATCATCATAGCGAACATCAATTGAAGGCTTGAATATTTCTACTTTCTGTTGGGCAAACTGCGCTCTTTTAAGTCTTCGGATCAACTCTTCAGTCTTACCTGAAAACATAGAACCACATATTACTTCAATCCAACCAAACTGTTCTTTATGATTTACTGTATTTTCAAGAAACATTTTTAAATTTTTATTGCGTAAAGATGAATAGTTTTTATTACTTTGTATCGCTAACAAAAATATTAAAAAACAATCGCCAATAGTATTATTCTTTTAAAAGTTATGAAAAAAAAGTTAGAAGCTGAATTAATCAGCATTGCACATAGAATTTTAAAGCTAAAAGGAAAGTCTGAAATAGAACAATTGCAGATAGAAACCCTAAGACTATATGAAAAACTATCGGTTTTGAAGTTTGTAGAAGATCATTTTGGAGGACAGCAACCAACAATCGGAAAAAATGATTTTATTGAAAAAATAGAAATTGCCTTTAATGAAACTGAAACACCTATTAAGGTTGTAGAAAACGAAATCAAAAAAGAAGAAATTATACTTATAGAAGAAGTTGAAACGGAACAAAAAACAACAACTGAATTTTCATTTGACGATATTCTAGGCAAGAACTATGGTGATATTGAATTTGTAAAACCAAATGAAATCAAACCACCAGCCGAACTTGAAAATGTAACCGAAACCATGACAGATGAATCTTTTGAAGTTGAAGTTCCGTCTGAAACTGTTGACATTTCGGTAGAAGAAACCGTTCCACTAGAATCAGAAATTGAAAACGAACCAATATTTGAAACGCCTGTTTTTGAATCAATTTCAACAACATCAGCCCCAGACAAGGCTATTTTCGGAATTAATTTTGGACTAAACGACCGCATTGGTTTTGTAAATCATTTATTTGACGGTAGTGCCGAAGATATGAATCGAGTAGTTTCGCAACTCAGTACTTTTGACTCTTTTGAAGAAGCTAAAGATTTTATCGAACAAATTGTAAAACCAGATTATAATAATTGGGAAGGAAAAGAAGTTTATTCGGAACGTTTTTTAGAAGTTATTGCACAAAATTTTAAATAAATGGGCAAACTATTTATAGTTCCTACGCCAATTGGCAATCTTGAAGACATGACGTTTCGGGCAATTCGTGTGCTCAAAGAAGCCGATTTGATTTTGGCAGAAGACACCAGAACGAGCGGAAAATTGTTGAAACATTTCGAGATTGCTACACACATGCATAGCCATCATCAACATAACGAACATAAAACCGTTGAAAATATAATCGCTCGAATTAAAGCAGGCGAAAACATTGCACTAATTTCAGACGCAGGAACTCCAGCAATTTCAGACCCAGGATTTTTATTAACTAGAGCTTGCGTTGAAAATAATATTGAAGTCGATTGCTTGCCTGGAGCAACGGCTTTTGTTCCTGCACTTGTCAACAGTGGTTTGCCAAACGACCGTTTTATTTTTGAGGGTTTTTTGCCCGAAAAAAAAGGACGACAAACCCGATATTTAGCATTATCGGAAGAAAATAGAACCATGATTTTTTATGTTTCTCCTCATAAATTAATTAAAACACTAGCTGAATTTATTCAATATTTCGGTGCCGATAGAAACATTTCTATTTCTAGAGAATTATCAAAACTTCATGAAGAAAACAATTCGCGGAACGACAGAAAATGTTTTAAAACATTTTGAAGCAAAACCGCCAAAAGGAGAAATAGTTGCTGTGGTTGCCGGAAAAATATCAAAATAGAATATTGTTATGAAATGGAATATTCAACCAAAACCTGATAATTCGTTGGTTTCAAAACTTCAAAATGAATTAAATATTGATGCCACTATCGCTTCTCTCCTACTCCAACGTGGAATTTCAAATTTTGAAGAAGCAAAAAAGTTTTTTCGCCCATCTTTAGACGATTTGCACGATCCATATTTAATGAAAGATATGGAAAAAGCTGTTGACAGAATTGAAACTGCAATAAAAAATAACGAAAATATTCTCGTTTTTGGCGATTATGATGTTGATGGAACAACAGCTGTTTCACTTGTTTCTAGTTATTTAAGAAGTTTTTATCCAAATGTTGCTACTTATATTCCTGACAGATACGACGAAGGTTATGGGATTTCTTTCAAGGGAATTGACTTCGCTCACGATAATGACATAACTTTAATTATTGCGCTAGATTGTGGTATAAAGTCGATTGCTCATGTTGATTATGCTTCGGAACGAAATATAGATTTTATTATTTGCGATCACCATCGACCGGGAGATGCTTTGCCCAAAGCAATTGCAGTTTTAGACCCCAAAAGAGAAGATTGCAATTATCCTTATGATGAATTGTGCGGTTGCGGTATTGGTTTCAAATTGATTCAAGCACTTGGTTTGAATAGAAATCAAAATACTGCTGATTTAATAATCTATTTAGACCTTGTGGCAACTGCCATTGGCGCCGACATTGTTCCAATAACAGGCGAAAATAGAATTCTAGCGAAGTTTGGACTTGAAGTTATCAACTCAAATCCGAGACCAGGCATCAAGGCTTTATTTGAAAACAAAAAGAAAAAAACGCTTACAATTACTGATGTTGTCTTTATTATTGCGCCCCGAATCAACGCCGCTGGAAGAATTAAACACGGAAATCATGCCGTTGAACTTTTAACTGAATACGATTTAGAACAAGCAGCTCAGTTTGCCTCAGAAATCGAACAATACAATTCAGACAGAAAAGAATTAGATAAACAAATAACCGCAGAAGCTTTATTGCAAATAGAAAATAATAACGAATCTGAAAATTTTACAACAGTTGTTTATCAAGAAAATTGGCATAAAGGAGTTATCGGAATTGTTGCTTCTCGATTGACGGAAACTTATTTTAGACCCACTCTTGTTTTTACAAAAAGTGGAGCCAAACTCGCAGCTTCGGCAAGGTCTGTGCCTAATTTTGATGTTTATAATGCACTCGAAAGTTGTTCTCAATATTTAGAACAATTTGGCGGACATAAATATGCTGCCGGAATGACTTTGAAAGAAGAAAACTACAATTTATTTAAAGCTGCTTTTGAAGATGTAGTCAAAAAAACCATTCAACCCGAATGGCTTTTGCCAGAAATCACAATCGATTCTGAAATTAATTTTGATCAAATTACACCAAAGTTTTTAAGAATTTTAAAGCAATTTGAACCTTTTGGTCCACAAAATATGACTCCAGTTTTTTTATCAAAAAATGTCATCGATACAGGTTATGGCAAAGGAATTGGAGAAAATGAAGAACATTTGAAATTATTTGTAAAACAAAATAATTCAACAGGAATTGCTGCCATAGGTTTTGGAATTGGATCTAAATTACTTTTAACAGAAAAACAGCAACCTTTAGATATTGCTTATTGCATAGACGAAAACGAATTTAATAACGAAATTACGGTTCAATTGCGATTGAAAGATTTAAGAGCAAGCAACAAAATTGATTAATTATTCAATCCTAATTCTTTTCTGCTTTTGTATGCTTTTAGAAATTCACCTTTTGGAGTGCCGTCATCAAAAGAACTAAAAAGTAAAGGAAAGATAATTTTATGACGGGCCTCGTCACCAGAAAATCCTTCGTATTCTACTCGATAAATAGCCGAATATATTTGCGCCCGACCGATGCCATGGTAACAATGAATTAAAACTGGATAATTCGATTTGTTGTCCATAACTTCAAAAAACTTTTTCAAGTTATATTCTGTTGGCACTTGGTCTGATGGAATGTTAACCCAATTAAGACCATCTATTTTGCTGCAAGCCATTTTTTCATTTAAAATATCCTCAGGCATTTCTGGATTGTTGATAGTATCCGTAGTTACTGGTCCTAGCAAATCGATTATGGTTTTGATATGGTATTTTTTTACAAATCCTTCAATTTTTTCTGGTGGCATAACTCCCGATTTATAAACTTTATTTGGTGTGATTACCATAAAACGGTAATTAAAATAAACATCATAAATTTTAAATCCACCAACTATTGCTCCAATTATTAGTATTACAATTATTAATTTCTTTTTCATTCCTATTTATTTTCTGAGGTTAATTTTCTGTCAATTATTCTATTCATATAATCTTGAATAAATGCCTTGCAGGTGAGCTCCAAATCGTTCATTTCAGGATTTCTATTTGCAATTAAATTATTTTCAAGAAGTTTGTCATTTTTATCATAAAACCCAATCGCTTTCTTGCCATCAAAAGTACAAATATAATTACCTCTTCCTATTTGATAAATGTCGCCAATCAAGTTGATAAAAAACGGAGCACTCGATTTTTTATCTAATAAACTTCGACCCCAACTTCTAAAAGGTTTTTGATAGCCAATCATGTCTAAAATCGTTGGATAAATATCAATTTGTTGAGCAAAATCTGTGTCTTCTCCAACATAGTTACTGTTGGGTTTGTATATTAAAATCGGTACTGCTGACCTATCAATTCCGCTTTCAAATTGATGGTAAAATGTCTGATTGCAATGATCTGCAACCATCACAAAAATGGTATTTGAGAACCATTTAGATTTTTTGGCAGCATCAAAAAATTGCTTTAAAGCATAATCTGTATATTCAACACATTTGTGAATTGGAACACCTCCTTCTGGAAATTTCTTGCTGTATTTGGCTGGAATATTATAGGGCTCGTGAGAAGAAACCGTAAAAATCGACCCGAAGAATGGTGTTTTTTTATGGTCAAAATCTTTCTTCATAAATTGAAAAAATGGCTCGTCCCAAATGCCCCAAAAACCGTCAAATTGACTGTCGTCGTTAAACTCGGTACGTCCATAATAATTGTCGATTCCGAGAATATTTCCGAAACCCAGAAAACCCATAGAACCGTTTGCTGCTCCGTGATAGAATGATGTTGAATAGCCTTCACTTTTTAGGGTTGAAACCAATGATTCTATTTTTTGTTTTGGATAAGGCGATGATGTAAACGCATCTTTAAACGACGGAATTCCAGCCAACACCGACGACATTCCGTGAATGGATTGGCGACCATTGGCATAAGCATTTGAAAAAATCAAACTGTGTTGCGCCAACGAATCTATAAAAGGAGTGTGCGATTTGTAATTGGGTATTTTAGCATTTTTATTAAACGCCCCGATATATTCCCTACCATAACTTTCTAGAATAAAAACCACCACATTGGGCTTTGTCGGCGGATTGTTATGATACTCTTTTATCGGTTGAATATGGCTTTTAATGATTTCGGGAGTTACGCCTTCGTAATTTGGTTTGAAAAAATTATTGGTGTCATAAGTTCTAATCAAGGCAAAAGGAGTGTTTAAAACCACATCGGCTTGCTCGCTTTTCTTCACATGACGGTTGGCATCTACCAGATTAATTGGACGCGTAGATTTACTCAAATCGCCACCTCTAACGCCCGCAATAATTAACAATGCCATTACTAAAAACTGTATCACCGAAAAACCGAAATATTTAATTTTATGAGAAGGAATTTCAGGCTTTGCACTAACTTTTTTATATAGATAAATCCAAGTAAAAGCAATGATAAAATACAACAAAAACACATGCCAGTAATGAATTAAAAAACTAAAAAACAATAAAGATTTGTTGGTTTCGTGAGCCAAAACGTCTTTAACCACAATGGTTGTTCGGGCAAAAGTATATTTGTAGTAAATAAAATCAATGAAGTTTGTAGCATAAGCAGCCAAATTGAAAAAGAAATAGAGATAAAACAAGAACTTTTGATAACCTGGAGTGGTGTTTTTCCAAAATGGCAATATCGAAAACAAGACAAACAGCAAGTTGACATATAAAATTGCAGTGGTGTCAAACTGAACTCCGTAATAAAATAGCGAAGCTAAATCAGCGAAAGAATCTACTGGAATTAAGTTTTTATTGTAAATAAAGAACAACAATCGGGCTACAAAATAAAAAATATAAGCCAGCGAAAGTCTGTAAAAAAGCACTTTAAATTCGTTAATACGCAAATGTTTTGTCATAGAAACCAGAGTTTTTAAATCGGTGTAAAGATATTATAAATTTATAGTCTATTCACTCTTTAGTTGTCCAGTAAAAAATAATGAGTAAATAAACTCAAAAAGAAATCAAACACTTTTATTTTTCAAATTTGTTTTTAAGTTTATTTGACTTTATATTTAGTTAACAATAAAATTTTAAAAAATAGTGACTAGTCCTAAATAATCGATACAGATTATTTAGGACTAGTCTCGTACTTTATTTTGTTGAAAGTTTGTTAATAGTGAAGTTCATTTGATTTATAAAATTATTATAAGTTTATGAACTTTAAAAAGCGTTTTTAAATTTATTTTGGCAAAAGCACAAAAAAAATAAGCCCTTGTAAATACTGGCTTGGACTACGAAAAACGCATTTACACCATGAAAAATTGATTTGCACCATGCTTTTAATTAACTGCACCATGAAAGTAACCAAATACACAATGAAAAATGGATTTACACCATGTTTTTTTTGAAAAAAACCTTGTTAAAATATTTACAATTAAAGTAATATTTTTCTATTAACTTCTTCCCCGTTAGTGAGAATTATTTTCACTATTAAAGCTTGAGTTGCTCCCAGATCATCTATCATAATTTCTTTTGATTGAATAGATTCATTTGTATAAATATTTCTGCCAAGAAGGTCATAGATAACAACCTTTTCAATAGCATAATTTATTGACAAAATTGACAATTGATTATTGTTAACTGCTACTTTAACTCCGCTTTCGGCATCAATTGCTTGCTCAGTTAATGGCTTGTTTTTATAATGTAAAACAAAACGATTGTCAAATGTTCCAGCTGTCGAATTAAAAATATATGGGTTTTTTTTTAGATTGTGCGTATTATGCAATTTCAAATCTTCTAAATAAATAGTTTGATTCCCTAAGAAAAATCCGTCAACTTCATCGAGACTGATTTTGTATGCTCCAGCAGTGTTGATTTTATACCCAATAGGAACAATATCGTTGTCATCAAACGGCAAAGCACGTCCCTGAATTACTAAATTTCTGTTTTTTGATATAGAATATAAATCGACTTCATTTCCAGTATAAGTATCGCCATCAAAAAGAAAATCAATATCATTAGTAGCATCTGTAACATAGCCAACAAGTGTTTGACGGAATATATTTTTTGCAGAAGTGCTGGTTAAATTTAACCAAATTCTATTTTTCTCAATTGTATTTGAATTTCTAAAAAACTGGCTATTGTCTGCGTTTGTTCGAAGTCTCATGCTATTTTTAAAAGTAACATTAAAATCGTCTAATATTTGTGCGAAAAAACCCTGACCAGCGGCAATTTTCCCCGTAGGTTTTAATGAGATTCCGCCCGATGTATCACTAGTTGCTGTAGAACCAGTGCCGTTCCAACTGGCATAATCTGCGGTAGTATAGGAACCAGTAGTATTTTGCGTTAGTGATGTCCAGAAATATAAAGTGCCACCAAGTTTGCCGCCATTTCCAGTAATTAAGGCACTGGCATCAATCGCGCACGGATATGGATTAGCTAGTAAGATGTTGTTGCCAGTAGCAATAGCGTTAAATGTAGATCCTTTGCTATAACTAACAGCTGGAACTGAAACTACACCATTATTTGGCGTTCCTACAAATGGGAAATTAAAGTTGCCCGTAGTTGCAGCTCTAGTAATAAATCCAACTCCAGGGGTTGTGGTTGCAAAGTTGCTCCAAGATCCGTCGTAAGCACCAGTTAACTTCCATATATACGATTTGTCAATAGCTGCTGGAAATTGCGACTTCACATCTTCTTTTACTGGCGAACCCCAGTAAATATAATCCTTGAATTTCATTGATCTTGTTATTCGATTCACTTTAATTTTTCCAGAATTTGCAACAGTTGGACTGTCATTTATTTGCACCAAATTTCCACCATTTTGAACTTCTATTCCGTTGTCAATAGTTGTAATAGTGTTATTAACTGTAACGATGTTATTGATGTTGATTTGTAAGTTACTTGCCATTACATTTAAGTTGTTACCAATTAAAATTTCATTAGAACTCGATATAGATTTAGTTCCCGAACCAGAAATAGTCATATTATAGTATGATTTATTGCTATCTGTATATGTTGGAGTAGGAGTAAGGGTATTTGTAAATGGAGTTATATTTTGATTTGAATTTGCAGTGGGGCAGTTATAATTAATTGTAGATCCCGTTTCGAGAGTAACTGTTGGTGAATTTGTATTATCAATAGCAGTATTTGATGTTCCAGTAAAGCCGTTTGTATTTCGAACGTTAAAAGTGCCTCCATTCTTTACCGTGAAAGTAGCGTTTGCTTGTAGTTTTAAACTACTAGAATCTCCTGATAGACCTACGTTTGTGCCACTAATATCTACATTCGCATAAGTAGGTGCTAGTCTAATATCTTGTTGCGTTGCGGCTGTATTTGCAAATTCAATTGTTGTTCCAGAAGCTAATGAGTAAGTTCCGCTCGCATCTGGTTTTGTTGATGTTCCAGCCATTTTAAATCTACTTGTTCCAGCCATCGTAACGTTAGTGCCTGAGCCGCCAAAAGTAAAATTGCTCGCATCAAAGACAGCACTTCCAGAGATTGTTATTGTTCCTACTACTGCATTTTTACTTGCTAATGATTTGGTGCCACTTCCTGAAAAAGAAACATTTTGATAAGTTGGTGCAGTTAGTCCTTGAACTGCTTGATCGCCGTTCAAACCATATTCAACGGTGCTTCCTGCATTTAATATTGGTGTTATACTTGGAATTGCCGAATTAGTACCTACAAATCCTTGTACATCTCTTGTAACAAATTTTCCAGTAATACTTATTGACGGTGATCCACTACCATTGATAACTTGATTTTCCCCATTGGTATCAAATGTCCCGCCTGAAAAAATAGTTAAAGCAGCACCGTTCAGATTAACACTATTGTTATTTGTTGAATTTAAAGCAAAAGTGCCACCGTTATTTACATTTAGTGCTGAACTTACCGATAGGTTCGTAATCATATTGGAGGTTATACTGACATTTACATTAATAATTGCAGGAATCCCAAAATTGTTAATTCCAGAAGTTGAGGTTGGAATAGGGAACGGAAGTGTTGTTGCACCATTGAAAGTATAATTTGCTCCAGTTGCAAAAGTTGCTCGACCCGCTACTGTTGTAGCACCTATAGATCCAAAACTTCGTAAAGAACCAGTTGCTGTAGTGCCTCCTAAACCGTTGGTATTCGATGTAATAAGATTTGAACCTGCGTTGGTAATAAATTGAGCATTAGAATTTCCAATAATTCCAAAAGTTTGAAAATTTAAAGTTCCTCCTCCTATAACCGTAAAAATAGAGTTAGGTCCTGATCCAGTACCAAGAGTTAAATCTGTATTTAATTGTACTTTAGCATTATTTTGAATACTATAAGACGTATTATTAGAATTTGTTCCTAAATAACTTAGTGTTTGTGTTGTGCCGCTTCCAGTAAAAGAAAAACCTGTTGCGGCCGATGTTGAAGTTGTGTAAAAAGCTCCTGTTCCAGATTTTGTAAAATTACCTTTTATTGCAATTGTATTTCCTGACACAGTTCCCGTTCCAAAATTAACAGTGTAATAAGATACATTGTTAGAAGCTGTTGCATTAAAATCTCTTCCCACATTAATAACAGCAGTGCCAGTTGTTGATGAAGTATATTCTAAATCAACATTGGCAGTTCCTGAAATGTTAAAATCTCTTGCAATAGTTACTGTTTGCGAAGGACTAGTACTATCACGTATTAATATAAATCTGCCAGTTCCCGACAATGTTAAATCTGTACCTACATTAAGATTTCCCACGCCAGAACCGTATGACACATATATACTTCCAGATGAAACGCTAATTCCATTGGTTGTCGTTACGGTACATGTTCCTGGCCCGTCTGTAACCCAAAAGCTACCACCAGAAACATCAATGTTGCCGGCGTTAATATTGCCAATACTTGTTGATATTGTATATGTTGAACAACCTAATAAAAAAGCTGATCCAGAAATCGAAATGCCATTTGTAACCGTTAGGGTTCCTGTTCCAGGCCCCATATTTGCAAATAAATTACCATCAACAAGAGTAACACTTCCAGTATTTATTTTACCAATTGCTGTCGCTGTAGTTGTCGCTGTGCCTATTACGGCAAATCCTGTTGAAGAATTTACAGTTAGTAAATTTGTCACATTTAAAGTTCCAATTCCTGAACCAAAAGAAACCCATAAGTTTGCACCAGCAGATACAGTAGCTGAATTACTAACATTTACAGTTCCAGTCCCAGAAGCATAAGAAACTATAAAATTCGCATTGGTTACGCTAATTGTTGATACATTTACAATAGCTGTACCGTCCTTAGTAGCATCAAATTCACCTCCATTTAAAGTAATACTATTAACAACATTTAAAGTAGCAGAAGCTAATGACTTAACTGCGTATAGCTTTCCACCATTAATTACAATATTTCCAATTGAATTTGTAAAAGTTCCAGTTGTATTGGCAATAACCAATAAATTTGTTGAGTTAGTTCCTAATGTTAAAGTACCAGCAACATTAAAAGCAGAATTGTTTATGTCTATTTGACCACCTGTAGTGTTCCAAGTAAAGTTTCCAAATGTTTGTCCAATTGTACTTCCTGCTGTTATTGTAGTAGAATTGTTCAATCCTGTAATATTACAATTAGAAGCCGCATCCCAAGTGGCTGTTGGCAATGTCAAAGATGAAGTAATAATAGCATGATTATAAGTTGCATTTGCTCCAAAAGCAATGCCGCTTGCTCCTTGATTAAAGTTGCCTCCTGAGAAAGTAAAAGTTCCGTTTACTTGCATATCTACAGTAGCTGCACCGTTGTTTAAATTAAATGTCCCACCTGAAAGGGTTAGAGTAGCTCCACTAACTATTGTAATGTCATCAGCAGTTACGCTTCCACTACTGATTGTGATGCTATAATTATTACTAATAGTAATTCCAGAAGATTTATCATCTGGAGCAATTGTTGCTGTTATCCAATTTGTACTACCGTTAGAAGAAGACTGCCAGTTACTTGCATTTGACCAACTTCCAGCTACAGCACTTCTAAAGTAATCACTAACGGAACTTCCTGCATTTAATGGCGAGCCTGCCGAGAAATCATTGGTTGTTGAAAACGTAGTTAGCCCAGTTAATGTTAGCGTGTTTGAACTAATGGAAGTTGAACTTATATCTGTCCATGTTGTTCCATTATATCTTCCGGGTTTAGAATTTGATTCAGATCCAACAATGTCATCGCTAGTATATATTCCAGAAAAAGAATAAACTGGTGAGGTTATCCCTGATGAAGTAACAGACCAATAACGAGTAATAAAATTTGAAGTTGCGGCATTATTTGGATGCTTTCCATCAGATACATTTACAGATAGATAAGCATTGCTGTAACTAGCAGCCGTATAAGTTAATGTAGCTGGAGAATAATCCAATCCAGAGGTAGTTTCACCAATCGGAAAAGTAAAAGAACCATTAGCATCGATATATTTTTTAAATTGTCCGTTTCCTTGAGTAATCACAAAACTAGCAGCACCATTATTTGTAGAAGTTGCTGTTGATGCTATAATCAAATCGCTTGCGTTCAAGACCAAGTTCCCGTTAGTTAAAACCAAAGCCGTATTGATTGTTACATCAGTTCCTAGTGTAGCTGCGGTGGTTGATGCCTGTCTGTTTATTGTTAAAGTACCTAAATTTCTAAACCCAGTTGTAAAATTTAATTTATCAATACTTCCTGTTCCAAGCAAAGTTAAATTAGAAGTAGTACTACCTTTTAGATTTCCTGACCCATAAATTATATTTCCTACGCCAGCTGTTCCAATCGTTAAAGTCCTTCCGTTGATGTCAAAATTATTGCCCGATTGCGTGCCTAAATCTATTGCATTGCCACCATTGGGAGCAGTAATTTTCAAGTCGGTTCCTGAAAGTTGTATGTTGTTATTGCCGCTGACTGGTGCCATAACGACATAAGGAATGGTCAATGTGCTGCTGGCACTAATGGTTTGAGTACCATTTTTAATAAAAAATACAGCTCTTGAATTTGGATAAAAATTATAAGTTCCGTTAAAAGTTAAATTGCCTCCTACCTTCAAATCTGCACCAGAATTAACTGAAAGTGTAAGAGTTGCCGTTCCACCTGCTATTCCAACATTAATATTTCCAAAGACAGTCAACGATTTCATCATGGCACTAGATCCCGCCATGTCTAGATTAGAACCATTGTCGATAGTCAAGTTGCCATTGATGGCTCTTTCTATAGATGAACCACTATTGGCACCTAAATCTAAAGTCGTATTGTTTGAAATTTGCACATTATTTGGATAACCAGCCGAAGGAAATGTTGCCGAAGCTGAATTAGCACTCCATTCCAAAGTCCGTCCGAAAGTGCCAGATGTAAAATATTTTAACGTTGCAGTATTGCTATAAATAGGAGCATTATTAATTACTGCACCACCGCTATTCAACTGCAATAGTCCATTGATGGTGGTTTTATTAGAACCAAAATCCATCGATGCTGCCAAATAGGTATCAATATTCTGAGCAATCGATAATGTTCCAGAACCCGACACATATTTTGTTCCATTAATACTCAATTTTGCTCCAGCTATCGATGAAGATAGTGTTCTAGTTCCGTTGGTATAAATATTTCCTTCAGCATTTTGCAACTTTATTTCTCTTCCGTTTAAATCAAAAGAACCATTATTATTTAATTGTAAAACATTCCCTGTTGCTGTGTTTATAGTAATATCAGTAGCATTAGGTGCAATGTCTAAATAGAGCGTTCCTGCCGATTTATCGACCACTAAATAATCAAAAAACAGAGTGCCACCTCCCGTTTTGGTCATGGTTTGGTTTGAACCTCCATTAAAAAAAACGGCCCTGCTATTATTTATTTGCGAAGCAGATGAACCAATTGTCCAGTTACCGCCAACGTACATATCGCCACTTGTTGCGTTCAGTGTAATACCACCAGAGAGAACGGTCAGGTTTCCTGCAAGTCCTCTGTTGGTGCTAGGCATTGTAATTGTTACATTATTTTGAACCGTTACGTTTTGAGGAATACCCAATCCTGCTGTTGTACTATTGCCAGTCCATTCGTTACCAACATTATAATTTGAATTTGATGCGGTATTGTATATTAATGTTGAAGCAGAACCATAGGTAGGAGTGTTGGTAAAAAAACCACCTGAATTTATTTGGCAAGTTCCAGTAATCGTTAAAACGCTGCTGCTCGATAATGCAACCCCTGCCGCTGTAGCAAAAGTTCCAGCAACAGTTCTTGAAACACCAAGATTTATTCCGCCGCTTGAAGCATTGTTTATGCTTACATTAAAGGGGCTATTGCTCGAAGGCCAGTAGGAATGGGAAGCGTTTATTGCTCCATAAGTGCCGCTGGTATGGTTAAAAATTAATGTACCCGAAGCTCCATAACTCCAAGTCCCACCAGTTGCATACCCACCTTGATTAATTTGAAAAGTTCCAATAACGCTAATTGCGCCGTTGTTTGTTAGCGTATATCCACCTACTATTAATGTTCCTTTTACAAGTAAATCAATAGCTGCTGTTCCGTCATTCACAGTAAAGCTATTTCCTATAGTTAAAGTAGCTCCTGCATCAACAGTAATGTCGTCTGCGGTGATGGTAGTGCTTGTTGAAATATCAAAACCACTTCTGATGGTGATTCCTTTTGCATTGACATCGGGTGTTAGCGTTGCCGTAATCCAAGTGCTATTATCGCTTGACGATTGCCAATTGCTCACTGTTGACCAGCTTCCAGCAACAGCACTTCTAAAATAATCTGTTGCAGAAGATCCCGAAATTACGGTAAAATTAAGAGTACTCGTAGCTGTTGAAAGACCATAAGTCCCCGTGTTAATGACTCCAATAGCGAAAGTTCCTGCTGCTGTTAACTTGGCATCAATTACAGCAGATATTGAAGTACTGCTGATATAGGTTGTTGTAATTGCTGTGCCTCCCCAAGTGATTTGGCTAATATTATTCGGATAAAAATTACTACCTCCTGTAATTGTCAGTGTAACTCCAGTACTGTTTAAGTTTGCAGATGTAGATGATAATGATCCAATTGTTGGTACAGCATACGAATAAACAATTACTTGACCAGCCGCTCCTTGACCTCCAGTTCTTTGGGTACTCGATGCCGCTGCTCGTGCTCCACCACCGCCACCGCCTGGAAATCCTCCATCGCCACCATTTTGATTGCCTCCGCTTCCGCCACTTCCGTCTGACGCAGATACTGCCAATGCCCCCGAAGTAGAAGTAGCGTTGTTGCCCACTGCTGATGAACCACCACTAGAACCACCGCCTCCACCTTTGTCGCTGGAACCAGATGAAGTAGTGGGTGTGAAACCATCCCCTCCTTTGTTTTTGACAGTTCCAATACTACTAGAAGAACTTCCAACTCCTTTTGCTCCAAAAGCAGTTGTAGAGGTTACTCTCACAGTTTTTCCACCACCTCCGCCTTGCGCATAAATCGTACTTGCTGTTGAAAACCATGAAGGATTGCCATCAACAGCTGCGTTATTTGTTATTGAAGATGAAACTGCTGCAGCAACAGTTGCAGTATAATTATTAGTGGCAATTACATCAATAAGCCCATTTACATAAGTTCCGCCTGCACCACCACCACCTGCGCAAGTTGCTGTTGTTCCATAAGCACTACCTCCTGCACCGCCGCCGCCCCAGCATTCTACAAAAACTTTACTAACGCCTGCTGGGCAAGTCCAATTAAAATTACTGCTTGAAGTTATATATGTTGTTATATTTTGCGGTAATGTATAGGTTATATAAACCCCACCATCGCCACCTAGTCCACCAGATTTTAAACCAGTAGATCGATAGGCACCTGCACCACCACCTCCAGAAGCGGAGCCAGGGTTACCGTTGGAGGCATTGTTGGTTTGTCCTGCACCTGCTGCACCTGCATTTGGTCCAGTACTTGCTCCCCCACTTCCAGAAGTAGCAATAGAATTTAAACCACCAATAGAAGTAGTTCCGTTGCTTCCTGCTGCATTCGTGGTTGCTCCAGAAGCTGGTAAATTTCCTGAATTTGAACCAACTCCACCCAGAGCACCTCCACTAAAATTTGATGAACTAGTTCCTGCTATTAAATTTCCTTTTCCTCCAGCACCTCCTATTGCTAAAACAATAGAACCAGATGAAGCTCCTGCAGTTGTATTTCCAAAAAAAGTACTGTTTCCTTGTCCACCATCGGTTCCAGAAGTGCTGCCGATAGCACCACCTGCACCAACGGTATAATTATAAGTAGTTCCAGAAGTAACGTTAAATGTATATTTAACATAAGATCCGCCTGCACCACCACCAGCTGTTGTATAATTAGCACCTGTCCCGCCACCGCCACCACCGCCACCATAGCATTCTATGGTAATAGAAGTAACTCCTGATGGAACAGTAAAAGTATAGTTGCCTGCTGTGGTTTGACTAATAGTGCTAGTCGTCTGCCCCCAACCAACAATCCCAAATACTAATAAAACCAGAGTGATATATTTTTTCATGCAACGAAAATTTTTACAGAGCCCACAAATTTAAAAGATATTTATTAATTTCAGTTAATAGCTAGGTTTTTAAATTGATAATTTTTGTAAACATAAGTTCAATTATTGTTTTTCTTCCGTTATATATATTAGTAAAATATTCTTTTGAAATAGTAAAATTGTTTATAACAGCCACTCCGTTGGGTACAACAGCTGCTCCGTTGGGGGCAACAGCCACTCCGTTGGGGGCAACAGCCACTCTGTTGGGTTCAACAGCCACTCCGTTGGGTACAACAGCTGCTCCGTTGGGAACAACAGCCACTCCGTTGGGTTCAACAGCCACTCCGTTGGGGACAACAGCCGCTCCGTTGGGAACAACAGCCGTTCCGTTGGGGACAACAGCCGCTCTGTTGGGGGCAACAGCCGTTCCGTTGGAGGCAACAGCCGTTCCGTTGGAAGCAACAGCCGCTCTGTTGGGGGCAACAGCCGTTCTGTGGACTAGACCAGACAAGCTGTGGGTTTGACCAGTTGCTCTGGAAGTTGAGCCCAGCAGTGCTTTTAAATAACAATTTTGATTTAATTTTTCATTATAGCTTTAATTGAATCAAAAGTCAATATTAAAACAAATTATTAGATCGCTTTAATGAATAAAAAATAATACCTCTAAAACCCACGCTATTTGACTTAAAAAAACAATAACATCAAAAAAAGTAATAAAATCCTTTAACTAAAGACCGTTGAAAGTGAACGGTTTTAATATTTCAGAATTATAATGCTCCGTCTTTACATTTGATGGTATCTAAAAAAATAATATCTTTACCCACTAATCAAAGTAAGAACCTAAGTTGCTATTGAAGCAACACCACGATATAATTATGGCATGTACAAGTTGTTCAACTTCCGATGGTGGCGCACCAAAGGGGTGTAAAAATAATGGAACTTGCGGCACCGATAGCTGCAACAAATTAACCGTTTTTGACTGGTTGTCAAACATGAGTTTACCTACTGGTCAAGCACCGTTTGACTGTGTAGAAATACGATTTAAAAACGGACGCAAAGAATTTTATCGCAATACTGAGCAACTAACGCTAAGCATAGGCGATATTGTAGCCACAGAAGCTTCGCCTGGTCACGACATAGGAATTGTGAGTTTAACAGGCGAGTTGGTTAAAATTCAAATGAAGAAAAAGAAGATAAATCCAGCCAGCAACGATATTGGTAAGATTTATCGAAAAGCCTCTCAAAAAGATATTGATGTATGGTCTAAAGTTCGGGATCAAGAAGAGAAAATCAAAGTAAAAGCCAGAGAGTTTGCCATTTTTCAAAAACTTGAAATGAAAATTTCAGACGTAGAATATCAAGGTGATGGGACTAAAATTAGTTTCTATTATACTGCCGAAGACCGCATCGATTTTAGAATATTAATCAAAGATTTTGCCAAGGAATTTAACGCTAGAATCGAGATGAAACAGATTGGTTTTCGTCAAGAAGCTTCCCGTTTGGGCGGCATAGGCTCTTGCGGACGTGAATTGTGTTGTTCAACTTGGCTCACCGATTTTAGAAGTGTCAATACTTCGGCGGCACGGTACCAACAATTGTCGTTAAACCCACAAAAATTGGCTGGTCAGTGCGGAAAACTTAAGTGTTGTTTGAATTATGAACTCGACACTTATATGGATGCTCTGAAAGAATTTCCGAGTTTTGACACTAAATTAGTTACAGAAAAAGGTGATGCCATCTGTCAAAAACAAGATATTTTTAGAGGTTTAATGTGGTTTGCCTATACCAATAATTTTGCCAATTGGCACGTTCTAAAAATTGAACAAGTAAAAGAAATTATTGCCGAAAATAAAGAAAAAAACAAAGTTTCTTCGCTAGAAGACTATGCTTTAGAAGTGATTGTTGAGCCTCAAAAAGACTTCAATAATGCGATGGGGCAAGAGAGTTTAACCCGTTTTGATCAACCTAAAAGAAAAAAACGCCCTAGCAAAAACAGAAAACCAAACCCAGCGGGAGTTGCACCAAATAGCCCAAATGCCCCTCGTGCCGAACGAATTATCATCACTAAAAACAATCCCGAAGCGGCTGTAGCTCCTCAAAAAGATTCTGTACTAAGACAAGAAGGCGAGGTTAGAAGCGATAACGCTAACAGAAACCGCAATCGAAGTAAAAACGCTAAAAACCGCAACCGTAAAAAACCAAACAACCCAGATTCAAACAACAATAAACCAGAAAGTAGAAATGAACCTAAAGAATAGTTTTGTTTTAATCCTGTTGGCAACAAGTTTGTTTTCTTGCGACAAAAAAAGAGTTTTTGATCAATACAAATCTGTTGGAAGCACTTGGCATAAAGACAGTATCGTTCATTTTAAACTTCCAAAGATGGACGCTTCAAAACCTTACAATTTGTTTGTTAACCTGAGAGACAATAATAATTATCCTTTCAATAACATCTTTTTATTGGTTTCGCTGGAACAACCCGACGGCATGACCAAAGTTGACACGCTGGAATATGAAATGGCAAAACCCGACGGAACCCTACTTGGCGAAGGTTTTACAGATGTAAAAGAAAACAAGCTTTTTTACAAAGAAAAATTTATTTTCAACCAAAAAGGAGATTATAAAGTGAGTATTCAGCAAGCCGTTCGTCAATTTGGAAAAGTGCCTGGCGTGAAACAATTAAATGGAATTACCGAAGTAGGTTTTAGAATTGAATCATTAGAATAACTTTATGAAATCGCCATTGGCATAAAGTTTTACACATCCAAACTTCAATGAAAATCGGCGATTACTTATGACAATTAAAAAAAATATATTTTCTACAAATGAAAAATAAAAACCAACAAACCCAAATTAAAGATATAGCCTATTATCAAAAGAAATTCTGGAAAATATTTTTCTATGGGCTTGGAGGTATGATTGTTTTCTTCTTATTTGCCTCTTGGGGACTTTTCGGTTCAATGCCATCGTTTGAAGATTTAGAAAATCCAAATTCTAATTTAGCTACTGAAATTATCGCTTCTGACGGTGTTGTTTTAGGGAAATTCTACAACGAAAACAGAACACCAATTAAATATAACGACTTACCAAAATCTCTAGTAGATGCACTTGTTTCAACCGAAGACGAACGTTTTTACGAACATTCTGGAATTGACG
>CAIXNQ010000262.1 GCA_903920835.1 uncultured Bacteroidota bacterium
GAAGGTGTCACTCGGATTTCTAGAATTGGCGTTTGCGTTCAAGTTTTTGTCAAAAGCCGACTTGGTTTTACAGTTGCATTATTTTGAAAGAGAATCATTTTTAGCAATATGGATTGCTATTTTCGGCACGTGGGGCATTTATCTTTTAGGTAAAATAACACTTCCTCACGACTCGCCAATTGCGCATCTTTCTGTTGGTCGATTAATGATGGCATTGATCGTGCTGGCTTTTACCGTCTACATGATTCCGGGACTTTGGGGTGCACCACTAAAATTAATTAGTGCTTTTCCTCCTTCCGAAGAATACAGCGAAAGTCCCCACGGTGTTGGAGCAACAGCTAGTGCAGTCATTTCAAACGAAATATTGCCCGATGGCGCCGAAAGAAACAAACACGGATTGATGGTTTTTATGGATTATGACAAAGGGCTGGCTTATGCCAAACAAATAAAACGACCGATTTTGCTTGATTTTACTGGGCATGCCTGCGAAAATTGTAGGAAAATGGAGAACAACGTTTGGACCGACAGCAATGTTTCAAAACTATTAAAAGAAGAGGTCGTCATCATTTCACTATTTGCCGACGACAAACGACCTTTGCCTAAAGAACAACAATTTACCTCAAAAACTACAGGCTCAATAATCGAAACCATTGGCGATAAATGGACCGATTTAATGATATCTAAATATAAAACTAACACGCAACCGCTCTATGTATTAATTGGTTTAGACGGAGAAAACCTCAATCAAAAGACTCCCACTACGAGCTATGACCCCGATGCACAATTATTTTTTAAATGGTTACAAGAGGGTATAGCTAATTTTAAGTAATCAAAAGCAATACATCAAGAATTAACCAAATTGCGTAATTTATTTTCTAATTAATCAAACTTAGCGATAGATAAAAAGTTTTCCATGAATAACTTTGAAAATTTTACTTCATTATGTTGTAAGATTTGTTAGATTTGTTAGATATAAATTGGGTAGCTTCTATTGTCTTAAACAAACTTTATTGCTATTTATTCAAAGAAACAAACGCTTTAATAAAAATTACTGGTTTTTGGTAATGAGTTCAAAAATAGTTAGTTGTTTTTCATTTTTAGATTATTTAAATTACCATATTCAAAATGAAAAGGACATTGACATTCCTTGGCGATACTAATTTTAAAACAATATTTAGTTATTTTTTTTTCTGACAAACCTAGTTTTTTTACATAACAGAAAGAGCCAAGAAAAATTATTAAAAACAAAAATGTTATAAAATTAGGAACTATTAAATTTTTGGTAGGACAAATATTAGATACTACATTTGAAAACATTTATTCAAAATACTTCACTTTTGGTGGTTCTATTTTAATTAATTTTGATCAACCAGGAAGCCATTATTCTGAAGATTTTTCTTTAACGCCATTTGCACGAATGTATTTTCTGGAAACCAACGAGTTTGGGGCTAAAGGTTTTTTTGCAGAGAGTTTTGTAAAATATATTTCAGGAACATATTATCTAAATAGTTATCAAAACGAATATTCTGTAAAATATAATGTGCCTTCAATTGGAATAAGTTTAGGAAAGAAATGGATTAATAATTCTGGATTTATACTTGAGTTATTGGTCGGTTTCGGTAGAAACTTTGGTGCATCTGGAGCAAATCCAAGTGTTAATTTCCGAGGTGATATGAATTTTGGATACCGTTTTTAATCGCTTCAAATTAAGTAATATTATTTCAAAAAAGGAGCAACACTATGCTGCTCCTTTTATAGTTATTTTACTATTTATCTATTTACAGTTTGCCTGCCTTGATTTCTTCTACAATTTCAGGATTCAGCAAGGTGGTGATGTCGCCAAAATTAGAGTAATCGCCTTCGGCAATTTTACGTAAAATTCTGCGCATGATTTTTCCAGATCGGGTTTTGGGCAATCCTGATACAAACTGAATTTTATCAAGTTTCGCAATTGGTCCGATATGGTCAGAAACGTGTTGGTTAATCTCGATGGAAAGGTTTTCTTTATTTCGAGATTCGCCTGTTTCTTTAAGGATTACAAATCCATAAAGTGCATTTCCTTTAATATCATGCGGAAAACCAACAATAGCGCTTTCGGCAACTGCTGGGTGTTCGTTAATAGCGTCCTCAATTGGTGCTGTGCCCAGATTATGTCCAGAAACGATTACCACATCGTCAATTCTACCTGTGATTCTATAATAGCCCACCTCATCGCGAAGTGCACCGTCGCCAGTAAAATATTTGCCTGGAAATGTCGAGAAATAGGTGTCTTTATAGCGTTGGTGATCGCCCCATATAGTTCTGGCAATTCCAGGCCAAGGAAATTTTATGCAAAGACTTCCCACCACTTGGTTGCTCTCGATTTCATTTCGTTTTTCGTCCATTAAAACAGGTTGAATTCCTGGCAATGGCAATGTTGCATACGTTGGTTTTGTTGGTGTCAGAAAAGCAAGAGGCGAAATCATGATACCTCCTGTTTCGGTTTGCCACCAAGTGTCCACCACTGGGCATCTTTTGCCACCAACGTGATCGTTAAACCAGTGCCAGGCTTCTTCATTGATAGGTTCGCCCACGGAGCCAATTACTTTCAATGATTTTAAAGGATATTTTTGAACAAACTCTAGATTTTCTTTTGCCAAAGCTCTAATGGCTGTTGGGGCAGTATAGAATTGCGTAATTTTATGTTTTTCGATAGTTTCCCAAAAACGACTAAAGTCAGGGTAGGAGGGAACACCTTCAAAAATAACAGTGGTTGCACCGTTTAATAATGGCCCATAAAGTATGTAGGAATGTCCCGTAATCCAACCGATGTCGGCGGTGCACCAAAAAATATCGTTTTCTTGATAATCAAAAACGTTTTTAAAAGTATAGGCAGAATAAACCATATAACCGCCCGTGGTGTGCACCATTCCTTTTGGTTTTCCGGTAGAACCAGAGGTATATAAGATAAATAATGGATCTTCTGAATCCATAATTTCAGCGATGTTATTGTCAGAAGCATCGTCAAGAAGTGGTTGTAACCATTGGTCACGAGCGAGTTTCATTTGAACTGTAGTGTGGGTTCTTTTGGCAACCAAAACACTTTCAACAGTTGAACATTTTTCTAAAGCTTCGTCGATAATTCCTTTTAAATCTATGGTTTTATTGCCTCTATAACCACCGTCAGAAGTGATGACCATTTTGCAACCGCTGTCATTGATTCGAGAAGCCACTGCCGAAGCTGAAAAACCAGCAAAAATAACTGAATGAATAGCTCCAATTCTAGCACAAGCAAGGGTTGCAACAGCCAAATCTGGAATCATAGGTAAGTAAATGCACACACGATCACCTTTTTTGATGCCTTGTTCACGCAACACATTTGCCATTTTAGAAACCCTAACATAAAGGTCGTTATAACTGATGTGCTCGGCAACTTCGTTGGGATCGTTAGGTTCAAAGATAATTGCGGTTTTGTTGCCTCTTCTAACCAGATGACGATCGATACAGTTTTTAACAATATTAACTTTGGCTTCTGTAAACCATTTAATACGGGCTTCACCCATATCAAAATCGATTACTTTTTCCCAGGTTTGGTACCAAGTGAAATTTTCTTCGGCTATTTTTCCCCAGAATTTTCGAGGCTCACGGATTGATTTTTTGTAGTGTTTAAAATATTCTTCTAAACTTTCTATTTTATAGTAACTCATAATCTATTAATTTTAGTTTTATTAATTATATTTTAGATGATGTTATAACTTGCAATTTGACTTTTACAAAGATAATTTATTTTCAATACGCTATACACAATAAGTTTAATTCTTCGTTAAGTTTCATGTTTTGTTGACCACTTATAAAAAAATTTCTTGCTATAAATAAAATTATTGATAAATAGATAAAAAAATTAACACATTAATATTTAATTCATCTTAAAACTTTCGAGCAATATTTAACCATCCATTTATCTTATTCAAAATAAATCAGATTCGCTTTTCCTGCTATCTTTGCACCTTTAAAAAAATAAGACACTTTCTGCAATCTATAACATTCTAAATTTTAAACCGATATGATTACTGTAAACGATATCTCTGTTCAATTTGGCGGAACTACTCTTTTTAGCGACGTTTCGTTTGCCATTAACGAAAACGACAAAATCGCTTTGATGGGTAAAAACGGTGCTGGAAAATCCACATTGCTAAAAATTATTGCAGGTCATGCGAAGCCTTCAACCGGAAATATTTCGGCACCAAAAGAAGCCGTGATTGCCTATCTGCCACAGCATTTATTGGCCACCGACGGTGCAACTGTAGTTGAAGAAGCTTCAAAAGCTTTTGGCGAAATCTTTAATATGAAAGCCGAAATTGACCATATTAATGAGCAACTCACCGTTAGAACTGATTATGAATCTGACGAATATATGAAACTTATTGAACGGGTTTCTGATTTGAGCGAAAAATTCTATGCTATCGAAGAAGTGAATTATGAAGCCGAAGTCGAGAAAATCTTGACAGGTCTAGGTTTTGTTAGAGAAGATTTTAAGCGACAAACCACCGAGTTTTCGGGCGGTTGGAGAATGAGAATCGAACTTGCAAAGATTTTACTTCAAAAACCAGACCTTATTTTGCTTGATGAGCCCACCAACCACATGGACATTGAGAGCATTCAGTGGCTTGAAGATTTTTTAATAAATTCGGCAAAGGCAGTTGTAGTTATTTCGCACGACAGGGCTTTTGTTGACAACATTACAAACCGCACCATAGAGGTTACTATGGGCAGAATATATGACTATAAAGCCAAGTATTCTCATTATTTAGAGCTCCGAAAAGACAGACGAATGCACCAGCAAAAAGCTTATGACGAGCAACAAAGAATGATTGCCGACAACCGTGCTTTTATTGACCGATTCAAAGGAACTTTTTCTAAAACAGATGCCGTTCAATCGCGCGTAAAAATGCTCGAAAAGCTCGTGATTGTTCAAGTTGATGAGGTGGACACTTCTGCTTTGAAGTTAAAATTTCCTCCTGCGGCACGGTCGGGTCAATATCCAGTTATTGTTAAAGATTTATCAAAGTCTTATGGTGATCATGTGGTCTTTAAAGACGCTAATATCGTCATAGAACGTGGTCAAAAAGTGGCGTTTGTCGGAAAAAATGGCGAAGGTAAATCTACAATGATCAAAGCCATTATGAAGGAACTTGAAATTGATAGTGGCAGTGTAGAGATTGGTCATAATGCACAAATTGGTTATTTTGCTCAAAACCAAGCCGCACTTCTTGACGAAAATGCTACTATTTTTTCGACCATAGATGATATAGCAGTGGGCGATGTTCGTACAAAAATCAAAGACATCCTTGGTGCTTTTATGTTTCATGGCGATGACATTACAAAGAAAGTCAAGGTGCTTTCGGGAGGTGAAAAAACACGTTTAGCAATGATTAAATTACTACTCGAACCAGTCAATTTATTGATACTAGACGAACCATCTAATCACTTAGATATGAAAACGAAAGACATAATCAAAGATGCGCTGCGCGACTTCGACGGAACATTAATCTTAGTTTCACATGATCGTGACTTTCTTGATGGTTTAGCGACCAAAGTTTTTGAATTTGGAAACAAAAGAGTTAAAGAACACTTTGAAGACATTGCTGGATTCTTGGCACATAAAAAAATGGAAAGTCTGCGTGAAATTGAGAAGTAACATAAAAATATTAATTTTTACGATTGCTAAATTTCCTCTTTACAATTAGCGATCTATGAATAACAAATATTTTAAAAAGGGATATCAAAATATTATTTTGATGTCCCTTTTTTTTATTTTATTAATTACACCCAACGGGTTAACTTATTAATTAATGAACAAATTTATTACAAAATAATTAGAATCTTATATAGAATTATTACGTAATGATTTTATATTAATGTACTATAACATAATTTGATTTTTCAACAGATCATCAAAATTTTCACGGGTTCTAATCAAAAGAGGTTTTTCATCAAGCCATAAAACTTCTGCGGGTTTATAGCGAGAGTTGTAATTTGAAGACATAGAAAAACAGTAAGCCCCAGCATTTTTAAAACATAAAATATCGCCTTCTTTGATTTCATTAATCTTGCGATTGTTGGCAAAAGTGTCGGTCTCACAAATATATCCAACGACGGTGTAAAATCTTTCTTTTCCTTTTGGGTTCGATAAATTTTCTATTTGATGTTCAGCACCATAAAACATTGGTCGGATAAGATGATTGAAGCCACTATCGATGCCTGCAAAAACAGTAGAAGTGGTTTGTTTTACTACATTAACTTTGGCAAGAAAAAAACCGGCTTCGCTCACTAAAAATTTTCCGGGTTCAAATGCTAATGTGAGTGATTTGCCATATTCTTTTTCAAATTGAAGGAAACGTTTTGTTAGTTTTTTGCCCAATTCTTCAATGTTTGTTTCAATATCTCCTTTTTTATAAGGTACTTTAAAACCGCTACCAAAATCAAGAAATTCTAAATTTTTAAATTGTTTAGCCGATTCAAAAAGAATTTCAGAAGCGTAGAGAAAAACTTCAATATCAAGAATATCAGAACCAGTGTGCATGTGAATTCCGTTGATTGTCATTTTCGTATTTTCAACAATTCTAAGTACGTGAGGAATTTGATAAATTGAAATACCAAATTTGCTGTCAATATGACCTACAGAAATATTTTGATTTCCGCCCGCCATTACGTGAGGATTAATTCGGATGCAAACGGGAATTGATGGGTGTTTTGTTCCGAATTGTTCAAGAATAGATAAATTGTCTATGTTGATTTGAACGCCCATCAATGCTACTTCTTCAATTTCTTCAAGTGAAACACCATTGGGTGTAAAAATAATTTCGTGCGGTTCGAAACCTGCATGCAAACCGAGTAAAACTTCTTGAATAGAAACGGTGTCAATATTAGCACCCATCTTCTTAAAAAACTGTAAAACAGCAATGTTAGACAATGCTTTTACGGCATAATTAATACGAAGATATTCAATTTTTGAGAAAGCATTTTTTAATTTGTTGTATTGAAATTGAATTTTATTGGCGTCGTAAACATACAAAGGAGTAGCGAAATTATCAGCTAAATATAATAAATCAGAAGTTTTCATTTTTTATTGGCAAATTTATCATTAGTAAACTAGAAAACAAACTAATGCTTTAACAATAACAAATTAGCGAAGAATTGTTAAAAGCAAAAGCAATCTATGTGATAGAGAATAAAACCTTGAAATAAAAAAATGATAATAAGTATTAAATATAATGAATTTTTCTATTTTTGTTGCACTTTTTAAAAACAGTAAAATTTTCAAACAATGAACATACACGAATATCAAGGAAAAGAAATTTTAGCAAGCTATGGCGTTCGCGTGCAACGTGGAATAGTTGCTAACAATCCTGTTGAAGCAGTAGCTGCTGCCAAACAATTAACAGCCGAAACTGGAACCAGTTGGTATGTTGTTAAAGCCCAAATTCACGCAGGTGGACGTGGAAAAGGTGGTGGTGTTAAACTTGCCAAAAACCTTGAACAAGTAGAACAAATTTCTGAACAAATCATCGGAATGAATTTAATCACACCTCAAACTTCGGCTGAAGGTAAAAAAGTTCATAAAGTGCTTATTGCTGAAGATGTTTATTATCCAGGAGAAAGTGAAACTTCAGAGTTTTATGTTTCTGTACTTTTAAACAGAGCTAGAGGAAGAAACATGATTATGTATTCAACTGAAGGCGGAATGGACATTGAGGAAGTTGCAGAACATACACCTCACTTAATTTTTACTGAAGAAGTTGATCCAAACGTAGGACTTCAAGGTTTTCAAGCAAGAAGAATTGCTTTTAATCTAGGACTTTCTGGAAATGCATTTAAAGAAATGGTTAAATTCATAGATTCTTTATATAATGCTTACATCGGAAGTGATGCTTCAATGTTTGAAATTAATCCAGTTTTAAAAACTTCAGATAATAAAATCTTGGCTGTAGATGCAAAAGTAAATATTGATGATAATGCACTTTACCGTCAAAAAGTTTATGCAGACATGCGAGATGTTCGTGAAGAAAACCCTATTGAAGTTGAAGCAAAAGAAGTAGGTTTAAATTATGTTGACCTAGACGGAACCGTTGGTTGTATGGTTAATGGTGCTGGTTTGGCAATGGCAACAATGGATTTAATTAAATATGCAGGTTTTGAACCAGCTAATTTCTTAGACGTTGGTGGAACTGCAGATGCAAAAAGAGTTGAAACAGCTTTCAGAATCATCTTGAAAGATCCAAACGTAAAAGCGATTTTAATCAACATTTTTGGAGGAATCGTTCGTTGCGATAGAGTAGCACAAGGTGTTGTTGACGCTTACAAAAATATGGGGGATGCTATTAAAGTTCCAATTATTGTTAGACTACAAGGAACTAATGCAGAAATCGCAAAAGAATTAATTGACAATTCAGGAATGCCTATTTTGTCAGCAGTTCAATTTCAAGAAGCCGCAGACCAAGTTAAAGCTGCATTGAGCTAGAAATATAATTCAAAGAAATACTGTCTAAAATTTACAGTTTTTTTTTAATTATTTTTGCGAGAATAAAAAAAATAATTATTTTTGCAGTATCATAATGGTATGATTAATGATTAATAAATAGGGAATAGCGGTTGGAAACAGCCGCTTTTTTTTATATAAAATTTATTTACTTATTAAGAACTTACCCATTCCAGCAAATCTAAACTTACTTTTGATGTAAATAGTCCATAGTTTACGGTGGCTTTGTTTTTTTCAATGCTGTCAATAGTTCCAATAGCTTTGCCGTCAAACATTCGAACTCTGTCGCCTAGTTTGATAATTCTTTTAGGCTTTTCTTCTACTAAATTGGCTTTGATTTTCTTCTCTTTTTTAGCACTTCTAATTTCTTCAACTTTAACCTTTACTTCTTCTATTACTTGCTTTTTCTGAACTTCACTATTTTTGAGTTCTTTGGCTGAAATTTTTTTGCGTTTTGTGTTTTCAATTTCAATCATTTTCAAAAACTCGCCAATAAGTTCTTTTTTGTTTTTGGTCTGAAAATATTTTTCTGATAAATCATCTATTTTCTGCCCGATGTAAATCAGTTTTTGATTGCTGTCATACAACTCTTGATAACTCTCTAATTTTTGTTTAATTTTAGAATTAATCTGCTCCATTTTCTTGCTTTCTTCTCTGGCTTTTACCTCTTCTTCTTTAAGATTCTGAGAAGTTTTTTCCATCTTTGATCTTTCTTTTTGAAGCGTAGCAATGGTTTTGTCAAATCGAACTTTGCCAGTTTCTATTTTCTTTTTCGCTCGATTAATCAACCCAAACGGAATTCCGTTTTTTTGAGCAACTTCAAACGTAAATGAACTTCCCGCTTGTCCGAGTGCCAATTTATACATGGGTTCTAGCGTTTTTTCGTCAAACATCATGTTGGCATTTGTAGCAAATGGCAATTCGTTAGCTAACATTTTTAAATTAGAATAATGCGTTGTAATGATTCCAAAAGCTTCTCTATGATAGAATTCTTCTAAGAATATTTCTGCTAATGCGCCTCCCAATTCTGGGTCGGAACCAGTGCCAAATTCATCAATTAAAAACATTGTTTTGTTATTGCACTTCTTCAAAAAATAATTCATGTTTTTGAGTCGATAACTATAAGTGCTCAAATGATTCTCTATAGATTGATTATCGCCGATGTCAGTCAATATTCTGTCAAACAAAAATGTTTCACTTCGTTCATGTACCGGAATCAAGATGCCGCTTTGCAGCATTAACTGTAACAATCCAACGGTTTTTAGTGAAATTGTTTTTCCACCAGCATTTGGTCCAGAAATAACAATAATTCGATTGTTTTGTTCGAGTTCAATGGTCTGTGGAAATGTAGTTTCATTTTTTTGTAAATTGGTTAAAAACAGAATCGGGTGAAAAGCATCTCTAAAATAAAGTCGTCTTTCGTTTGAAATGTTGGGTAAAATTCCATTAATTTTTCTGGCATATTTTGCTTTGGCAGCAATCACATCAATATCGCTCAAAAAATCTTGATATTGTATTAATAGCGGCAAAAACGGACGAATTTGATTTGAAAGTTGTTTCAAAATTCGCATGATTTCCTCTTGCTCTTCATACTCAAGATTGGCTAATTCTCGTGAATATTTCAAGGTCGTTTCGGGTTCTATATAAGCAATACTTCCTGTTTTTGAACTACCAAGAATAGAACCTTTAACTTTCCTGCGGTACATGGCTAAAACGGCTAAAACTCTTCTGTTTTGAACAAAACTCTCTTTAATATCGTCTAAATAGCCTAACGAATTGTATTGTGTTAACGCCATTCCAAAGCTTTGATTGACTTTGCCCCGAACGACATTCATATCGCGTCTAATGTTCAACAAATCTGGAGATGCATTGTCTTTTATTTCGCCATACTTGTCAACAATCTCGTCAATTTGTTGAATGATGACTTTGGTAAATTCTATTTCGGAAGATTTTTCAAACAAATTCGGATAATAATCTGTAAATTTCTTAAAAAACAAAAGCAAAACATTTACGGTTTCAGACAATGCAGCTATTTTTCTGAAACTTCCGACCTCTAAAAAACTATTTTCAATACCTAAAAATTTAATTTCATGTGAAATTGAATCAAAACCATGATTCGGAATTGCGTTGTTGTTATCAAAAGAGGAACGATATTCAGAAGTTTGCAGCAAAGATTTCATCAACGAATCTTTGTCACGAAGTGGTTTGATTTCAAGTGCTTTTTCTTTGCCAATTGTGGTGTTGCATTTGTCTGAAATCGTTTCTAGAACAGTATTGAATTGTAAATCTTGAAGTGTCTTTTCGGTAATGGAAATCATTTGAATCAATTAGAAGTCAAAAATACGAGGTTTAAAAGTAGCAAAGTTACAAACTGTTTATATTTGTAAAAAAAATTAGAAATGTTTAAACCCAAATTCAATAATGATTGGTCTGTAGTTTTAGCAGATGAGTTAGAAAAACCTTATTTCATAAGACTTTGCGAGGAAGTTTCGGCAGAATATAGTCAGCAAGTTTGTTACCCACCGATGGAACAAATTTTTGCTGCCTTTAATGAATGTAGTTTTGAAAATATTAAAGTGGTAATTATTGGTCAAGATCCTTATCATGGAACAAATGAAGCCAATGGTTTGAGTTTTTCTGTGAATGATGGAATTGCAATTCCGCCATCACTCAGGAATATTTATAAAGAGTTGATAAACGATTATGAAAAGGTTTTGTTACCAAGTTCAGGGAATTTGCAATCGTGGGCAAAACAGGGCGTTTTTTTATTGAACGCTGTTTTGACAGTTCAAAAAGACAAGCCCAATTCACATCAAAAAATAGGTTGGAGCCAATTTACCTCTGCTGTGATTGAATTAATATCAATTAACAATGAAAAAGTAGTTTTTTTACTTTGGGGCGCATTTGCTCAGAAAAAAGGTGCGAAAATTGATCCAACTAAACATTTAATTTTGACCAGCGGACATCCTTCACCAATGAGTGCCAATCAAGGAAAATGGTTCGGAAATAAACATTTTTCTAAAACCAATGATTATTTAACAGCAAACAACAAAAAATCGATTGAATGGTTTGATATTTAATTGTTTTCAATTAAAAAACTTCGTTTGATAATTTTAATTATGTAATATTAATGAAATGATACAATATAATAATTTTATTGTCAACAACTAAATTTAAAATAATTAAAGCAAATCAAATATTCATAAATGCTTTTTTAAATAAATTTGTTTACATTAAAAATCTTTATTTCTGCATTATTAATGTTTCAAATTAGTGGCTTTTGTATTAATCAAACCTTAAATATCTAAACCTTTATATTCAACATTTCTAACCATTGCTCACCAATCTTGTCGAGCGAAAAGCGTTGCATACTTGAAAAAGCATTTTGTTTGCAAAAGTCATATAATTCTTGGTCTGTAAACATTAAATTCATTGCTTCGGTTAGTGCTTTTCCATTTTGATTTTCTACTAAAAGTCCATTTTGTCGGTGTATTATGATATCGCTCGGACCCGCCTTGCAATCGAACGAAACTACTGGCGTATGACATGCCAAAGCCTCGGCAAGCACATTAGCAAATCCTTCGTTTTGACTGCTGAGGACAAAAAATTTGGCTTTGCTCAAATACTTAAACGGATTATCTTCAAACCCCATAAAATGTACTTTGTCATCGACCTGAAGTTTTGTTGCCAGAGCTTTAAAATCCTGTTTCAACCCGCCTTCGCCAAGCAAAATCAAGTGAATATTATTTGACGGCAAAACCGAATTGGCATAACTTTCAATCATTTTGTCAAACTGCTTCACGTTGGTTTCCATTTGCCCCATGCCCATGATAAAAGGAAAATCAATGGCAATAGTTTCTTTTGATTTTGCCGTAATTTCATCAACATTTATTGGGTTGAATATTTGTTTTATGTTCAAAAAATGGTGTTTTTCTTCAATAATTTTCTGGGTAGTTGTGGTCTCGCAAACAATCTTGAAGCTGTTTTTATAAATCCATTGCGCCAGCATTTTATTATCGGGAATGTAATTATTTATAAGAAAACTGTGAACATTAAAAACCGTTTTAGTGTTATAAACCCAGCGTGCAATGAGCAATTCTTGAAACGGTTTGATTCTAAATCGCAAATCGATTATGTAATCAAACTGGTGTTTTTTGAGGTATTTCTTTAAAACGTAAAGACGTGTCAGTTTGTTAAAAATTCCATTAGAATTGTTTTTATATTTTCCGAGATTGAATAGTTTTCCGGCAAAAGAATAGGTCACGACATCGAGCACAATGATATTATGGACTTCGATTCCTTTGCTGTCAAAAAAAATAGACAAATTTGCCATCACTTTTTCGGCACCACCAATTCCTAATCGGTAGCCTATTAATGCTATTTTATACTTTTTGTTTTGTGCACTCATCTCGATATACTATTTTCGTATCAAATATAGCGTTTTATAAAAAACATGCAACAAAATCCTTTAGTAACTGTGATCTGTCTTTGCTACAATCACGCCCCTTTTTTGGTCAAAAGCCTAAATTCGATAGTGCAACAAGCATATAAAAATATCGAAATTATTATTGTTGACGACCACAGCACCGACAGTTCCAGATCAGTTATTGAACAATGGTTGACTGAAAATCCAGAAGCTGTTTTTATTGCCAACAAAACCAATTTAGGAAACACTAAATCCTTCAATAACGCATTGAAATTAGCCAAAGGCGAATATATTATCGACCTCGCCACTGACGATATTTTATTGCCCGATTGCATAGAAAAACAATTGCATCAGTTCAGAATTAGTACCTATCAAAACCTTGCTTTAGTCTATGGAAATGCAGAATTAATCTCTGAAGACGGCGTTTTTATTGAAAATTATTTTGCCTCAAATCAAGAAAAAAAAGTAATTCAAAAACGAATTACGGGCAATATTTATGAATCTGTTTTGGCTGGTGGCGACAGCATCTGCTCGGTGTCGGCAATGACAAAAAAAAGTGTTTTGCAAGAACTCAATGGCTACGACGAAAACTTGGCTTATGAAGATTTAGACATCTGGATTAGAATTTCTCGAAACCATACCATTGATTTTGTCGATAGTGTATTGATGCAAAAACGGGTCACGAACACCTCGTTAAGCAATCAGTTTTATTCAAATAATTACAAAATCAATTATTCGACCTATTTGATTTTCAAAAAAGCATTACAACTCAACAGAACCAAAACAGAAGACATTGCGCTTCAAAAAAGAATTCATTATGAGTTAATTCAGCAATTTAAAACCCGAAATTGGAATTTATTTCTGAAAAATTTATGGCTTAGGATGAGAATAGAATTACGAAAATGGTTTTAATAATTCCGCAATCATTTTTTTGCCACGAATTACACTAAAGTCACGAATTCAGTTGGTGAAAATTTCACTAATTCATTGCTTAGCAATGAAGATTCGTGCAATAATAATGTTTTATAATTTGTGTATTTCGTGCAATTAGTGGCTAGATTAAATTAGTTATTAAATAAATTTTACTAAGAAACCAGGATTTTTGTAACATAAAATCAAATCTACTACTAATGCAACTATGAGTGAACCATTTGAACAATCATTTGTAAAGGAACTGCGCGAAAACCAGAATATAATCCACAAAATTTGTAGATTATATACTTCTGGCGAAGATGCTCACAAAGATTTGTTTCAAGAAATCACCATTCAACTCTGGAAAGCTTTTCCAAAATTTCGTGGCGACAGCAAGTTTTCAACTTGGGCCTATCGTGTTGCTCTCAATACAGCCATTACACTTTATAGAAAAAGCACCAAATCGATAAAAACCACCGACTATGAAAAACAGCAATATTTCATTAGTCAAGACGATTATAATTTTGAAGAAGAAGAACAATTAAAATTGATGTACAAAGCAGTCCATCAATTAAACGACATCGAAAAAGCGTTGATATTTCTATACTTAGAAGATAAAGATTATCATGAAATATCCGAAACATTAGGTATTTCTGAAGTAAACGCAAGAGTAAAAATGAACCGAATTAAAGGAAAACTAAAAAAGATATTAAATCCTTAAAACGATATTATGAAAGAGCTGGATTTATTAAAAAAAGACTGGAAAAAAACCGCTACTAATTTTGAACAAGTTTCTGAGAAAGAAATTTATGCAATGTTGCACAAAAATTCGTCTTCTGTTGTAAAGTGGATATTAATTATTAGTATTCTAGAAGTTTCGCTATGGACCGTTTTAGGATTTTCATTCAACGCCGACGAATACTTTAGCAAATTGCACCGTCCAGAAGTAGTTTTGCTTATCAAAGGATTAACCTATTTGAACTATTTTGTGGTGTTGATATTCATTTATCTTTTCTATAAAAACTATCAAAAAATTTCTGCCATTTCATCAACCAAAAAATTGATGAAAGACATTCTAAAAACTCGAAATACAGTTCAATATTACGTTTGGTACAACCTTGGAATGATTGTTTTTAGTCTAATTATAGGAATAATGATTGCCTTCACATACAATCCAGAAATGGTTGAATTGAGAGATAAATTAACTATGAATCCAAAAGCTCTTTCAATAACAATTTTGTTGGTTCTTGTAGTAATCTTGGTTTTCTTTGTTGCTTTTTGGGCGTTCTATCGCTTGCTTTACGGTTTCTTATTACGCCGTTTACTAACAAATTACAACGAACTTAAGAAGATAGATTTCTAATATTTATGGCAATAAAGTTTATATTTTCATAAATAGAAGCTACTAAAATCACTTGTTAAATTAATTAAAATACAAGTAAAACAAAAATCTAGATTAATATTGATTATTCTTAACAATCTAATTACTTTATTTATAGCATAAGTAATAAAATATTATTCCGAAAGGCTGTATTAAAAAGTAACCTTTTATTTGTTATACACTAAAACATGAAAATTTAAAAACTATTGTCACCATCTAGCAAATTGCCAATTCCGCCCAAAATACTACCTTCTTCTCGGCTGCTACCTCCTGCTCTAGGTGCAGAAGCAATTATTCTATCGGCAAGTCGGCTGAATGGCAATGATTGAATATAAACCGTTCCTGGACCTTGAAGTGTAGCGAAAAATAAACCTTCGCCTCCAAAAAGGGAGTTTTTTATTCCCCCGATAAACTGGATGTCATAATTCACCTCTTTTGTAAACCCTACCAAGCAGCCTGTATCAACTTTCAAGACTTCGCCTGGAGCTAGTTCTTTTCTTGCCAGAGTTCCTCCAGAGTGAATAAAAACCATTCCGTCGCCTTCTAATTTTTGCATAATAAATCCTTCTCCTCCAAAAAAACCACGTCCTAGTTTTTTAGAAAAATCAATTCCGATGGCAACTCCCTTTGCAGCACATAGGAATGAACTTTTTTGGCAAATAAATTTTCCGCCAAATTCATTTAAGTCCACAGCGATAATTTTTCCGGGATATGGAGCAGCAAAACTCACTTTGCTTTTGCCATAATTTTGATTGATAAAAGCAGTCATAAACAAACTTTCACCAGTCAAAACTCTTTTTCCTGCCGATAAAAGTTTGCCAAAAATACCGCTGCCTTGCTGGTCAGAACCGTCTCCAAAAATGGTTTCCATCTGAATGCCGTTGTCCATCATCATGAAACTTCCTGCTTCGGCGACAACAATTTCTTGTGGATCTAATTCAATCTCGACATATTGCATTTCTTCGCCAAAAATTTGATAATCTATTTCGTGTGCTTGCATTTTTATTAATTTTTTAAAATTTGAATAAAATAAGTATAAAAGTAGTTTAAAACGTTACAAAAGCCAACTTGATAATTCGTTTTTTACAGCCAATTTGTTACGGACATCAAAAATAATAAGGTTTTGTTATTGTTCATTAATAAATTAATTTTATTTTTACCCTATTAACAACTTAATAACCATTAATTATGAATTCAAATTTCACAAAAATCGTTCGATTAGTATTAGGAATATTACTAGTAGTTTTCGGAAGTAACAAGTTCTTACATTTTATTCCTTTGCCACCACCTTCGGGAGCGGCTGGCGATTTAATGTCCTCGTTGGGTGCTTCGGGTTATATTTTTCAAACCGTTGGAGCACTAGAAGTTGTCATCGGACTTATGTTGCTTTTTAAAAAATGGATCGCTTTCGGTCTAATTCTATTGGCACCAATTTCGGTTAATATTTTACTTTTTCATTTGTTTTTAGATATTCCTGGAGTAGGGATAGCATTGTTGGTAAGTTTACTCAACGGAGTTTTGATTTACAAACACTGGAAACAATACAAACCAATTTTTGCTTAACTTCTTCTAATCTAAACCTCATAATTTAATACCCCTTTAGTTAACTTAGACTAAAGGGGTTTTATCATTTATAACTTTTTTTTGAGATATATTTCTCCAGATTAA
>CAIXNQ010000263.1 GCA_903920835.1 uncultured Bacteroidota bacterium
AGGCAAAGAGTCCTCTTTTATAACTAGATTTTTCTGTCGAGAAGGCAAAGAGCGCTCATTTATAACTAGATTTTTCTATCGAGAGGGCAAAGAGCGCTCTTTTATAACTAGATTTTTCTATCGAGTGGGCGAAGAGCGCTCTTTTATAACTAGATTTTTCTGTTGAGAGGGCAAAGAGCGCTCTTTTATAACTAGATTTTTCTGTCGAGAGGACAAAGAGAATTTGTAATTTTAATAAATTAACTTTGAAAAATGTCAATAGTAATGGTTATTTCTATCTCTAAATAAAAACGGAGGTTATTTATTAAAATAACCTCCATTCAATGATAAAATAGTATTAAAATACCGCCAACCAAAACTAAATCAACCCACGCTACTGGCCGATTGGAATTCTTTTAGATATAAAGGTTGAAAGTAGGCAAGGTCTTCAAAAAGGTTGTGCTTGAATTTTTCAAAACTCAATGACGCCATTTCGTTTGCTGAAGGAAAAATGGCAGTTTCTATATAAACATGGTGCTTTTGATGGAGCAGCGTTGCGGCTTTTTGGCTGCTGTCTCCCACAAAATAGAGTGTTTCAGAATAGTCGTTAAACGATGTTTTTGTTAGAATTTCGGCTTCGACAGCTCGAATACATTGGTGGTCTTTGTTAAAAACGGCACTGTAAACTTCCATTCTTCGGGCATCTATCATTGGGATAATTAACCCGTCTTCAATATTGACTTGCTGGGCTAGTACTGCTAAAGTATCGATGGCAATTAGCGGAATGGATAGCGCAAAACACAATCCTTTGGCTGCTGAAACACCGATGCGCAAACCTGTGTAAGATCCTGGACCTTGACTCACCGCCACGGCACTGAGTTGGGCAAATGTGATTTTGGCTTCTTCCAACACTGCTTCTATAAAAACATGGAGTTTCTCGGCATGAGAATAGCCTTGTTCTGCCACTTCACGACTGGCAATAACGATGCCGTCTTGGGCTAGTGACACCGAGCAATTGCGGGTTGCCGTTTCGATGTTTAGAATATAATTCAACTTTTTTTATTTGGTTTTATTAGGTTCTGTTGCGGCTTTTGACGAAACTTTATCGCCCGAGTTGAGCTCTTTAGTAACGGTGGTGTAAGGACCCGTAATTACGATTTCGCCTGGCTTTAATCCTTCGAGTACTTCAATATTGGTGTTGTCTTGAATGCCGGTTTTGATGATTCTAATTTTAGCTTTATTGCCGACTTTAACAAAAACACATTCGTGTTTAACTTCGTTTTGAGTGGCGGTTTTGTTGTCTTTTTCGTCTTTAATATCAGTGATTTTTGTTGCTGAGGTATCGGTTTTGACCACAATAGAGCTGATAGGCACTGCCACTACGTTTACTTTTCGTTTGGTGATAATGTCAACTGTAGCGGTCATTCCGGGTCTGAAAGGCGAATAATTATCTGGTTTTCCTGTCAGCAAATCGCTGTAAGATTCTTTGAGGATTCTAACTTTTACTTTAAAATTTGTAACCTGATCGGCGGTTTGTGTGGCACTGGCAGCATTAGAAATGCTGGTTACAACGCCTTTAAATTGTTTCTTTAGATAGGCATCGACTTGCACTTTTGCAGAATCGCCCACTTTAATTTTGACAATGTCGTTTTCGTTTACATCAACAGCAACCTCCATGTGGTCGAGGTTGGCAACACGCATAATTTCTGTTCCCGACATTTGTTGCGTACCCAAAACACGCTCGCCCAGCTCTACGGCGAGTGAAGAAATAGTTCCGTCGGCAGGCGAATAAATAATGGTTCTGCCCAGGTTGTCTTTGGCTTCATTTACCGTAGCCGAAGCACTCTGAACGTTATAATAGGCAGCTTGCTTGGTTGCTGTAGCTACTTCAAAAGCGGCAGTGGCTTTGTCCCAATCGGCTTTCGAGATGATTCCTTTTTCAAAAAGGGTTTTGTTGCGTTCATAGCTTGCTTTGGCTTCTTTAAACTGCGCATCGGCTTGGCTAAGACAGGCTTTTGTTCCAGACAATCCAGCCACGGTTCGGTTCAATCCGGAGGTATAAAGGTCTGGATTTATCTTTACGAGCAAGTCTCCTTTCTTTACTACTTGACCTTCTTTGACAGGGAGTGCAATAATTTCTCCAGAAACCATCGACGATATTTTTACTTGAATCTCGGGTTGGATTTTGCCCGTTGCCGAAACGGTTTCGATAACAGTTGTTTGTTTGACAGCGGTGAATTCTACTTCAGTAGATTTCTCGTTAGACCCAATAACGCCTCCTTTTTTTAACCCAACCAATAGCGCAATAACGCCTATTAGCGATCCTACTAAAATGTAAATTGTTTTTTTTGACATGATTATTTATTTTTTTGAATGATTGGAATTCCGAAATAGAGTTCTATAATTTTTACTTTAAAGATGTAGTCATATTTGGTTCTGATGACTTCCGATTGGGCATTAACGAACAACGTTTGTGCTTGATTTAGGTCAAAAGAATTTAAAAGTCCGACGGCAAATTTTTCTTTGGCATAATTATAGGCTTCCTGTCTTGCCGTTACGGTTACTTTAGCAGATTCGTAAGCGTTTTTGGCACCTTTGGCATTGGTATATGCCGTGTAAACATTTCTTTCGAGGTCGAGTTCGCTTTGTTTTAGGGCAATTTTAGAACGGTCGAAAGCAATTTTATATCGGTCGATATTGTTTTTTGCTTGAAAACCATTCAAGATAGGAACCGAAAGTTGAAAACCGAATGAATGCCCTTTATAATCGCTAAATTGGTCAAACATTGGAGCCGCTTTGCCCAAAACAGGGGAGAAGTTGGGCTGCATAACGCTAAGCGGCGTTCCGTTTACATCTACAAACGCGCCAGTAGAGATATAAGGGTTTGCGGCATTTTGAGCATAGCCAACCACCCTGTCTGAATAGCCCGCACGAGTGCTAAAACTATAAAAGCCGCTAAGTCTTGGCATCAATGCGCCTTGTGCAATCTTGATGTCTTTTTCGGCAAGCGATACGTTGGTTTTGGCAATTTTCAGTTCTACGCGTTCTTCTTTTGCTTTCTTTAAAATATTGACTGGATTTTCGAGCAAAGTGCTGCTTTCATTAGCATCGGCAGTGCCTTCGGTCACATCGAAGTTTTGAAAATCTTCTAACTGCAACAATTGTGCAAGGCTTAGTTTTGAAATAAAGAGGTTGTTTTCGGCAACGATAACATTTTGTTTATTGGCAGCAACTGTTGCTTTAATGTCGAGCAAATCGCCTCTCGGAACTGAGCCTGCTTCAACCAAAGCGGTCGAACGGAGCAATTGTTTTTCGTTGTTTGCCAACTGTTCTTGTTGCACTTTCAGATTTTCTTTGTTAAAAAGTATCTGCAAGAAAGCATTGGCAACATTTAACGCCACATCTTCTTTCATTTTTGAAAGCTGATACTGCGAGGCAACTATTGCTAGATTGGCTCTTCGCAAACGGTTTTGATTTTGCAAACCGTTATAGATGGTTATTCCTGAACTTAAACCAAGAGATGTGTTTTGGGTAGTTTGGTTTTCGAGCGCGTTGGTAATGACGTTTGTGTTTAAACCGTTGTTCCAAGCGTGGGTTGCATTGGCGTTTATTGTTGGCAAAAAAGCACCTATCGCACTGCTCTTTTCAACGGCTGCCGATTGATTGTCTAAATCAGATTGCTTGATGGAGATGTTGTTTTTTAGGGCATAATTTACACATTCTTCCAAAGTCCATTTTTTGGTTTGTGCAGCAGCATTGTTGCCAATAGTCAAGGCTATAAGCAACAATAACGAGTTTAAAATTAGTTTTTTCATTGTGTGTGACGAGCAATAAATTGCTGATTTGAATTGGGCAAATTTAATAAATTAAAACTTTGTAAATCACCTTTAATTAGCATTGTCTTTGTTTTAAACATGGGCAAATCAAAAGCGACAAAATGATTTTAGTTTTATATTTAGACCTATTGAATGGTTTTTTGTTACAGGTTTGTGTTTATAGTTTAAAATATAAATTAATTTTGCAGCCGTTAAAACAAACGATTATGTATAAAATTTCAAAAATATTTCTAGCCTTTACAGCTTTTGTCCTTGTTGTTTCTTGCTCTTCAACCAGTAAAATTGATGCGATGCGTCCCGATCCAGACGATGCCTCGCCTTTGATATATGACAATGTTTACTCGTTTATCAATTTGCCAGTTTCGATTAAAATTAAAGACATTGAGAATAAAACCAATGCTTTGATTGCAGGCACCATCTTTGAAGACAACAATCTTGAAGACGACGATATGATTATTAAAGTATGGAAACAAGCCCCGATATCAATCACGAACGAAAACTCAAAAATCAAAATTGTACTTCCTTTAAAAGTATATGCAAAAGTGCGCTATGGCGTTCAAAAAATGGGATTTGATCTTCGAGATACTAAAGAAATCAATCTTAATGGAGTGATTACGCTCTTGAGCGATGTTAGCCTGAGCAATTGGAAATTAAGCACTGCAACCACAATTCAATCACTTGATTGGGTTGAAAGTCCTTCGATAACTATTTTGGGGAAAAGCGTTCCGATTACTTACTTAATTAACCCAGCGTTAAAACTCTTTAAATCAAAAATCGAGAAAAAAATTGACGAAAGCATTGAAAAATCATTGGATTTTAAACCAAATGTTTTAGATGCTTTACAGAAAATCAGTGCGCCTGTTCAAATGAATGAAGCATATCAAACATGGCTGCGTGTCGTTCCCGCGGAATTGTACAGCACCAATTCAAAAGTTAGCAACGGCACCATTTCTATGCAAATGGGCATGAAATGTACTATGGAAACCATGATTGGCGCCAAACCAGAAAGTAAATTTGAGAAAGATAAAATAGTTTTGAAATCAGTAACCAAAATGCCAGACCAAGTTTCGGCAACAGTTTTGGCGATTTCTACTTATTCGGACGCGACCAACTTAATTATGAAGAATTTTGCAGGCAAAGAGTTTGGCAATGGTTCTAAAAAAGTGACTGTGCAGAAAGTAGCACTTTGGCACAAAGCCGGCAAAATGGTTATTGCTTTAGACATGACAGGAACTGTAAATGGAACGGTTTACTTGACAGGAATTCCCGTATATAACGAGCAAACCAAAGAGATTTATTTCGATCAATTGGATTATGCGCTGGACACCAAAAGTTCTTTATTGCGAACTGCAAGCTGGTTGATGCAAGGTGTAATTTTGAAGAAAATTGAAGAAAGTTGTCGCTATTCATTAGCACCAAATCTTGAAGATGCTAAGAAAAGCATGGTGCAATATTTGAACAACTATTCGCCAATGCCTGGCGTTTTTGTAAACGGAAAAGTGGCAAGTTTAGATTTTCAGAAGATTCAATTGACCAACAAAGCCATTCTTGCTTTTGTAAAAATTAATGGCAATGTGAACGTTAGCGTTGATGGCTTGAAATAGAATCCGTTTATTGCTCATTCGGGCTTTCTAATAATAAACTGCAATAGTTTTATCAATCCTTTTTTAATAGGTTTTTGAAACAGGTTCAAAATATTGTTTTTAGAAAGTAAAAACGTAGTAATATTTAATGCACCATCAAGCAAATCTGATTTGACTTCGGGCATTGAGGTTAATTCATGAATGGTTGCTTTGAGCATTGCCACGGGTTGAAGGCTAGAATATGTTTTTCGGGCCTGTTCTTTTAGTACAAATAGTTGTTCCGTTTGCAAAATTTGCAAGAGTTCAATTCTTTCTTTCAGAAGGGCACTTTCATCGGTTGATTTCATTGAGTTAGTCCTTTACCATTCTGTTAATAATGAGGTTGCTTAATGGTTTTTTTATCCATTCGTTTTTGAAGATGTAAATGACTAGCGCAAAGAACAAATAGCACAAAGCAATGATGAAAAAACCATAGAAAGTTGCGCCCAGACAATCGCCAATCCACAAAGAAAGTCCGATGCTGACGAACAACAAGAACAATAAAAAAACGGCTGACAAAGTGATTCGCACTGCAAATGATGAAATAATATCTGCCGACTTATAGATGGTGTTGTATTTGCATAATTCAAATGTTGTTTTGGTATAAGCTTCGGCTTTTTCGATGAGTTTTTCTATTGGGGTTTCATTTTCCATTGTTTTGAATTTATAAATAAACCTGTTTGTTTTAATTTTGACAATCTAGCTTTGAAATTTAGCCACGAATTACACTAAGTTCACGAATTCAGCTTGTAAATATTTCACTAAACCATTGCTTTGCAATGAAAATTCGAGCAATTATATGACAATTAAAATTTGTGTACTTCGTGAAATTAGTGGCTAAATCAATTAGACAAACAGGTTTAATTTCTTTATTGTTGATGGTCTGAAATCATTTCGCGAGTGTCTTCGACTACTTTTTTATATTTGTCGGCAACATCTTGATAAAGGTCTTCAAACTTGTCTTTTAAATCATCTGCATACCCTTTTCCTTTGTTCATAATCCGTTGACGGGTTTTGCTTCCTTTTGCTGGTGCAAACAGAATGCCAGCGATGGCTCCTGCAGCAACTCCGCCCAAAATGCCTAATAATACTTTACTTGAATTCATGATATTAATATTTAATTTGTTTATACTTTTTTTCCTTGAATTAATCTAAGAATGACTGCCAATATTGCAATAAAAAGCAAGATATGAATGATTGCTCCTGCGCTGTAGGCAAAAAAACCAATAGCCCAAAAAATTAGTAAAACGATGGCTATAGTGTAGAGAAGATTTCCCATTTTTTATTTATTTAATTGTTTTGAGGGACTATTCAAATTTGATTTTCGCCACGAATTACACTAAGTTCACTAATTCGGCTTGTAAATATTTCACAAAACCATTGCTTTGCAATTTGTGAATTTGTGGCTGGATAGTTTATGGACTATTTTTTGTTTTTAACAGTCATGTCTTTTAATGTTTTGCCCAACGCTGTCATGTCGGCATTAAATTCTTGTTTAAACGCGGGCCAATCGGTTTGATTGTTTTCATAATTGGTGATGCGTTCTTTCAATGCGTTGTTTTTCTTTTCAAGATCCGAGATGCTTTTTTTATAGCTATCGTCATATTTTGAAGGCGATTTCTTGATGACGTTGTTCAACTCTACAATTCGTGCTTCGTTTGCAGCGATGGTAGTGTTGACTTCCGTTTTAAACGTTTGCCAATCGGCGTCGTTTGCTTTTGCAATTTTGTCATTGCTCACCTCTTCTTTAGTGTCGTTCAAATCTTCTGTGGCTTTGGTCACTTTTTCTTGAGCTTCGGCTTCTTTGTCTGAGTTAGATTTGCAACTGCTCAGTGAAAAGGCACAAAAAATTGACAATAATGCTAAATTTGTTAAATTCTTTTTCATAATGATTGTTTTAAAATTGATTTATAAATTCTTAATAATGTGATGTATTTCGTCCTTGGTTTTGCCTAATTTCTTTTGCAGTTTGCCAATCACTTCTTCTTTTTTGCCTTCGAGCAATAAAGCGTCATTGTCTGTCAATGAAGCAAATTTTTGCTTTAGTTTTCCTTTTTGTTCTTCCCAAGTTCCTTTTAATTCTGTAGTATTCATCGTTTTTTATTTAAAATTATTACTTTATCAAAGGTGCGTTGGTAGGTGGATTGCTGTGTTGTATGATTTTTTTAATAAGTTATAAGATTTACAGATTAATATTCCAAAAAAATATAGAAACATAAAAAGAGCCATGCTCGGCACTTGATTATAGGAATAAACTTTTGATGATGGCTGGACAATTTATAGGGAGTTGAACTAGTAAAGTTCAATTTGGGTTCTGGAAGTACTTAATAAATTTTCAATACCAATGTTACAAATCATTTTCCTTTTTGTCTTTGCTGATAATGAGTTCAACTTCTTCTTCAATTAGTGCTTCGGCATATTCTTTTGCCATTTCAATGATTTGATTTTCGGTTTTTTCGCTGGTGTTGAGCACCGAATTATTTGCATGCTGATTGCTCGAAACCAATTCATTTAATTTTAAATGAATCAATGCCGTATATCTATTGACCGATTTTTGAATGATGAAAAGAAACAGAAACGTGATGCCGATTAACAAATCGCCTATTTCTTGTTGGGCTGAGTTTGTAGTAAAAAATAAAATGTTGATCCACCAATAAATCACTAAAGCAAAAGCCAGAATAAAAGCAATGGGGTTTCCTAATATCTTGGTAGCGATAGACACAAAAGACTCAAAGGTTTTCTCGAGTGCGGTGTACATTTTTTGAATGAATTATCGGTTTTGAGACAATAAATTATTTTGACATTATATGTTTTTCAACAATATAAGGATGGTTTGGTTTGTAATCTTCTAAAAGCGAATAAAGCGATGAATAGTATTCTTTAAGCGCACTGTTGCTAATTATTGGGTGACTTTGATTCGGAATTGTCTCGGGCGATTCGTTAAAAAACGGCAACAATTCTGGATATTCCGTTTTAATTATGTTGGTTATTTTTGTAATGTCGGTGATGTATTTGTTGGTAGTGTTCATAATGAGTTATGAATTTTGAGTTAGAAGTTTTGAGTTAGATTTTTTAATAAAAAAGCGTCAAATGGTTTGACGCTTTTGTTCATCTAATTAAAACTATGCTATTTGAGCATGTTTTTTTAGGTTCTTTTTTTGTGCTTTTTTTGCAGCATTGGTTTCTCCTTTGGCTTTTACGTTACATCCACACGCCATGTCTTTGTTACCTTCTTTTTGATGTTTGGCGGCTTCGTGCAAGTGCTTGGCGGCTGCTTCGTGGTGCATCGCTGCTTTGTTGTGGTTGTCAATGATCTTTTGATTTTGTTTTACTGGATCTTTGGCTTTTTTTTCTGATTTTACTTCTGTTGACATAATCTTTATATTTAGGCTATAAATTAATTTTTATAACGCTGTAAAGGTAAATCGTCAATAACCTAAGCGAGTTATAGGATTGTTTAAGGTTGTTGTATAATTTTTGCATCGTTAAAACTGTTTTTCATAATCTTAATAGATTTATAGTATATTTGAATCCAAATATTTATTAAACAACAAATAGCCATATCATTTTGAAATTATAATTAAATGAGTAAACACATCGGCATCTTATTTATAATAGTTGTGCTCTGTAGTTCCTGTCAGTTTCTGGACAAAACTCCCTCAGAGCAAGAACTTTTAGACCAAAGAATCAAAGAAATCAATTGGCAAAAGGTCGATAAATTTCCTTCTATTAATAATTGTGATGCCATAGAAAACGCTGCCGAACAAAAAAAGTGCTTTTTTGATTGTATTTCGCAAATCATTGAAGATAAAATAAGCCTGGACACGTTGCTGAAATTATATCCAAACATAGACACGGTTAGTGTTAAAGTAACCGTTTTCCCGAACGCCACTCTCAAGTTTGAACCACAACTAAATCCAGATCTTGATAGCGGTGAAAAGCAAAAAATTGACAGTATTTTTCATGCCAGATTGGTTGGTTTTCCTAGAGTTCAACCCGCAATCAAGCAAGGAATTCCTGTCAAAACACAGTTTACAATTCCTGTCGTTTTAAACAACAAATAAGTACAATTGAAATGAATAAAATTGAACACATTGGCATTGCCGTAAAAAGTCTAGAAGTTTCAAATGTAATTTTCGAGAAACTCTTTGGCGTGCCACGATATAAAGAAGAAGAAGTAGCCAGCGAAGGCGTTAAAACAGCATTTTATCAAAACGGTCCAAACAAAATCGAATTGCTCGAGGCAACGAATCCCGAGAGTCCTATTGCTAAATTTATTGAAAAAAAAGGAGAAGGAATTCATCATATTGCCTTTGATGTTGATGATATTTACAGTGAAATTAAGCGATTAAAGGCCGAAGGATTTGTAGTTTTAAACGACAAACCAAAAAAAGGGGCAGACAATAAATTAGTGACATTCTTGCACCCAAAATCTACTAATGGCGTGCTGATTGAACTCTGTCAAGAAATTAGATAAGCAACAAAAATTATTGGTTTAAAAGTATTAAATTACAAAAATCAATTTCCGTCTGACCAACTAATAGACGCATTATGAAAGAAGATTTTCTACATTATATATGGCAATATAAAAAGTTCAATCTTTCCGAACTTGTCACAACCGACGGTCAGCCCATAATCTTGGGGCACCAAGGGCAGTATTTGCAACAAGCCGGCCCCGATTTTTTTAATGCACAACTCATTATTTCTGGCCAAAAATGGGCAGGCAATGTCGAAATTCATATAAAATCTTCAGATTGGTACCTGCACCACCACGAAACCGACACGAATTATGACAACGTAATTCTGCACGTCGTTTGGGAACATGACGCTCCGGTTTTTAATAAAAATCAAATCACAATTCCAGTGTTGGAACTCAAAAAATATGTAGCTCCAGCAACATTAGCACAATATCAATCATTACTGACTCCAAAATCTTGGATTTTTTGCGAAAAACAACTCAAAGAAATCGATTCGTTTGTGGGCCAAAACTGGAAAGAACGTTTGTTTTTTGAACGGCTCGAACGAAAAGCAATCGCTATTGAAACCATTTTAGCCCAAACCAACAACGATTGGGAAAGTGTACTTTTTACAATGCTTGCCAAGAACTTTGGACTAAACACTAATGGTGCAACTTTTCAACAAATAGCCCAATCTATTCCGTTTGCAGTAATTCGAAAAGAAAGTTTTGAACCTGAAAATCTCGAAGCACTGCTGTTTGGTTTTGCCAATTTGCTCGCTCCCGACAAAGAAGATGTTTACTATAAAGACCTTCAATTTCGCTATTATTATTTGATTCACAAATACCAACTCACACCGCCAATTGTGCCGCCAGTAGCTTTTTTTAAGCACCGCCCAGATAATTTCCCGACCATTCGATTGTCACAATTGGCGAGGCTTTATCACCAGCAACAAAATTTATTTTCAAAAATAATCGACCTACATTCTGTTGACCAAATCAGAAATTTATTAGCTGTTGCAGCTTCTAATTATTGGCAAACGCATTATCAATTCGACAAAGAAAGCCCCAAAAAGAGCCGAACATTATCACATAGTTTTATTGATTTGTTGATCATAAACACTTTAGTTCCATTTCAATTTGCCTATAACAAAAGTTTAGGGAAATCAGTTTCAGAAGAAATAGTGATGTTAATAAATCAAATTCCAGCCGAAAAAAACGCCATAATAGATAAATTCACTACATTTGGTCAGCCTTCTCAATCGGCTTTTGACAGCCAATCATTGTTGCAATTAAAAAACGAATATTGCGTAAATAAAAAATGTTTGTCTTGCGCCATCGGAATGTTATTAATGAAAAACAACAACTAGAATGAAACCAATAATTCAGCTAAAATTTTTTTTTGAACGTCATGGTTTTCACGTCAGTTCTCGATTGGCAGACAAACTCGGAATGCGCGCTTCCGATGTTCGATTGTTTTTTATTTACATATCGTTTGTCACTGCGGGCTTGTGGTTTGGCGTTTACCTCACCCTCGCTTTCTGGATAAAACTCAAAGATTTGATTCGAGGCAAACGCACTTCGGTTTTTGATTTATAAAATAATTTTTTAGAATGCCGTTTTTTAAACCCAATTTCTTTTTTGATTTTACCAGAGCTCAGAGAGTGGGCATTTTAGCACTTTGCGGACTAATTATTGCTTTGCAAACCATTTATTATACTGTAAATTTTCAGTCAAAGGATAATGAAAAAATAGTTAAAGAAGTTTGGCTTCCCATCCAAAATCAAACAGATAGTACTTCAACCAAATCAACTTATAAAAAGAAAATATATCCGTTCAACCCAAACTTTATTACTGATTTTAAAGGCTATCAACTCGGAATGTCAATAGCAGAAATCGACCGATTATTAGCTTTTAGAAAACAAAACAAATTTGTCAATTCTGCCAAAGAATTTCAAGAAGTCACCAAAGTTTCAGATAGTTTATTAAAGGTCATTTCGACCAATTTTAAATTTCCAGATTGGGTAAACAACAAATCAAATGCTGCTATAAATTATAAAAATGGAACTTTTGAAAAGAAAGAAAAACTAACAATTCTTGATATTAATCAAGCGACCAAAGAAGATTTGATGAAAGTAAACGGAATCGGAAATGCACTTTCTGAACGAATTTTAAAACAAAAAGAAGTTTTTGGCGGATTTGTTTCAATGGAACAAATGAGCGATATTTGGGGACTTTCGCCAGAAGTAATCGAGAAATTACAGACAAATTTTGTTGTGAAAAACATTCCAAATCTCAACAAAATAGCCATAAACAAAGCTTCTTTAAAAGAATTGTCACAGTTTTATTATTTTAAATATCCGTTAGCAAAAGCGATTGTAACTTATAGAAGCATGAATGGAATGATTAAGATTGAGGATTTGTCAAAAATTAATGGATTTCCGCTTGAAAAAATAAAAATAATCGCCTTATATTTGGAATTTTAAAACAATAACTAAAAAATAAAGCATAAGCTATATGAATTCAACCTTTTTTTCAGAAGAACACGAATTATTCAGAGCGAGTTTAAAAGACTTTTTACAAAAAGAAGTAGTACCTCACATTGAAAAATGGGAAAAAACAGGAACTATCGAACGATTTATTTGGAAAAAGTTTGGCGAAATGGGCTTTTTTGGCATTAACTACCCAGAAGCTTATGGTGGAATGAACTTAGATTTGTTTTACACCGTAGTTTTTCTTGAAGAACTTCAAAAAATTAAATCATCTGGATTTGCAGCAGCGATGTGGGCACACGCTTATCTTGCTATGACTCATTTAAATGCCGAAGGAGACGAGCGAATCAAGCAAGATTATCTTGCACCAAGTATTTCTGGTGATAAAATAGGAGGGTTATGTATTACAGAACCATTTGGAGGCAGCGACGTTGCAGGTATGCGAACAACAGCGGTTAAAAACGGAAATAAATACATAATCAACGGGTCAAAAACGTTTATTACAAATGGTGTTTATGCCGATTATTATGTAGTAGCAGCCAAAACAAGTCCCGAGCTTGGCAACAAAGGAATTAGCATCTTTTTGATGGATACAAACCTAAAAGGAATTTCGGCAACAAAGCTCGATAAACTGGGTTGGAGAGCTTCAGACACAGCTGAAATCGCATTTGACAATGTAGAAATTCCCGAAGAAAATTTGATGGGCGAAGCAGGTAAAGGATTTCCATACATCATGCAACATTTTGCTTTAGAACGTTTAATCATGGCGATTAATGCGCACGCAAGAGCAGAATATGCTATAGATTACACTATTGAATATATGTCGCAACGCCATGCTTTTGGAAGCACAATCAATAAATTTCAAGCATTGAGACACACTATGGTTGAACACGCCACAGAAGTAGAACATTGCAAAATTTTTAATTATGCTGCCGTAGCTCGTTTAGACAAAGGCGAATATGTGGTTAAAGAAGCTACTATGGCAAAGCTGAAATCTACAAAGGTTGCCGACGAAGCTATTTATAGTTGCTTACAAATGTTGGGCGGTTATGGTTATATGGAAGAATATCCACTGGCTCGTTTGTTAAGAGATAGCCGCTTAGGACCAATCGGAGGAGGGACATCGGAGATTTTAAGAGAGATTCTTTCAAAAATGATTATTGACAAACAGAACTATAAGCCAGCTGTTAAATAAAAAAATAGATTTTATATTATTCAAAAACTGACCGATCTATAATTATAAATAGTTTTGTTTTTTATAGGGAATTTAGAATTTTCTAATTTCTTTTTAATCCCAAAAACGAATAGATTTTGACTAGATTTTTTTAGATAAAATAGAAATTAAATAGTATAACTTTAAACTACCGAAAAAATATCTAATAGAGTACTTACCTACACGAACTGTTCCACTAAAAATTAAAAACTTGTTTGCGTTGTATAAATAACTTACTTTTGCCTCCCAATTTTATTATATAAATTAAATTCAAATGGATATTAGAAGAATACCACTCAGCAACACTAATGAAATTATTGAAGTAGAAGTAGTACATGCTGATTATAAAGGCCAAGTAGCAAAAAGAATCAACGAAAAAATGCCTTTGGCAACCGTAAAAGGATTTAGAAAAGGACAAGTTCCAAGAGAGCTTGTTGAAAAACAATATGGTCTTTCGATTAAAAAAGAAGAGGTAAAAAAAGTAGCTGCTATAGCCTTAGAGCGTTTTCTTGCTAACGAACGCATCAATATGCTGGGAACTCCTTTAGAAATAGAAAAAGAAATCTTTAATTGGGAAATGGAAAACATTATTTTTCAATATGAAATTGGAATAGTGCCTCATTTTGATTTAGATTTAGAAGCAAAAGCGGGCCTAATTAAATATAACATTAAAGCCGATGACACATTAATTGAAGAGCAAATTGAACGCATTCAAAAAAGATACGGTAAAAAAGAAGACCAAGAAATCGTTTCTGAAGGTTGTGATTTAACCGGAACTTTTTATAGTGATGCCAACAATATCAATAACAAAGCTACACTGCCATTAACTGCTTTTAAAGACAATCAAACACAAGAATTGTTTATAGGAAAAAAAGTTGGTGATGTAGTTTCGCTTCAAACCAAAGGTCTTTTTAAAGACGATCACCAATTGATGGATTACTTAAATATTGCTCACGACAATGTTCACGATTTAGATATTACTGTAGATTTTACTATCGAAAATATTTCATCTTCAATTCCTGCCGAGTTGAACCAAGAGTTGTTTAACCAACTTTTTGGAGAGGGTGAAGTTGCTTCTTTAGAAGAATTAAAAGAGAAAATCAAAGCAGATTCAGAGGTTCAATTTGCTGAACAGTCTGAAAACAAATTGTTAGACGATGTAGTTAATTTTATGGTTTCTAATCACAACTTCGATCTTCCAAAAGAGTTTTTAGTAAAATGGATGCAAACCAGCGGCGAGAAAAAATTATCTGCAACCGAAGCAGAAGCCGAATATAATCGTTCTGAAAAAGGATTGCGTTTTCAATTGATAGAAGGCAAAGCAATGGCACAATCAAATATTCAAGTAAATTTTGAAGAGTTAAAAGGATTTACCCAAAATTTAATTTATCAACAAATGGCACAATATGGTCAACTTAATCCTAGTGATAAAGAAATTGAAGGTATCATTGCCCGCGTTTTGTCAAATCAAGACGAAGTAAAACGAATTACACAACAAGTAGCAAGCGATAAATTGCTAAATCAAATTAAAGAAAAACTGAATCCTACAGTTAAAGAAGTATCCTATCCAGAATTTATTGCTGCACTGTACGGAGAATAAAGTTTATTAAAATGTACTATCTTTGAGCGTCAAAATTTTTTTTGACGCTTTTTTTAAATATATAATTTCAACAACTTAATCTTTTTTATAATGAACTACGGAAAAGAATTCAAAAAATTTGCCACCCAACACAGGGGGGTAAACAATCTTTATTATGACAAAATTGTTGCTAGTTTAACACCAAAAGGAATGACGCCATATATCATGGAAGAACGCCAAATGAACATGCTTCAGCTTGACGTTTTTTCTAGATTAATGATGGACAGAATCATTTTTTTAGGCACCGGAATTGATGACCAAATAGCCAATATTGTTCAAGCACAATTGTTATTTCTTGAAAGCACTGATGCTTCAAAAGACATTCAAATCTATATCAATTCGCCTGGTGGAAGTGTTTATGCAGGACTTGGAATCTATGACACCATGCAGTATATCAAGCCAGACGTTGCTACAATTTGCACCGGAATGGCGGCATCTATGGGCGCTGTGTTGTTGTGCGCTGGTTCGGCAGGCAAAAGATCGGCGTTGCCACACTCTAGAGTAATGATTCACCAGCCATCGGGCGGAGCACAAGGCGTTGCAACCGACATGGAAATCAATTTGAGAGAGATGTTGAAATTGAAAAACGAACTCTACGAAATCATTGCCAAACATTCTGGTCAACCTTTCGAACGTGTTCACAAAGACAGCGAACGAGACTATTGGATGATTGCAGATGAAGCCAAAGAGTACGGAATGATTGATGAAGTTTTAAGAAGATAATAAATTTAGTTAAAACGTTACAGGTTTCAAGTTATCAAACAACTTGAAACCTTTAATTTTAACAACTTGCAACAAAAAATAAATGGCAAAACAAACCCAAGAATGTTCTTTTTGCGGAAGAAAAAAAGCAGAAACCAATTTGCTAATAGCAGGAATAAATTCTCATATCTGTGACCGATGTATTGAACAAGCCCACGGAATTGTGCTTGAAGAAATAAAAACAAGCAGTAACGTTAATGCCTCAAACTCCGATTTGATTCTTAGAAAGCCAAAAGAGATTAGAGCATTTCTAGACCAATATGTAATAGGTCAAGATCAAACCAAAAAAGTAATGTCGGTTGCAGTCTATAATCACTACAAAAGATTGATGCAGCAACAAGAACATGATGAGGTTGAAATAGAAAAAAGCAACATCATCATGGTTGGGCAAACCGGAACAGGCAAAACACTTGTAGCCAAAACGATTGCCAAGATGCTCGACGTTCCGCTGGCTATTGTTGATGCAACCGTTTTGACCGAGGCTGGCTATGTGGGCGAAGATGTAGAAAGCATCTTGACTCGATTATTGCAAGCGGCAGATTATGATTTGGCAAAAGCAGAGCGAGGCATTGTATTTATTGATGAAATTGACAAAATAGCCCGCAAGAGCGACAATCCATCAATAACGCGCGATGTTTCTGGCGAAGGAGTTCAGCAAGCTTTATTGAAACTACTCGAAGGAACTATCGTAAATGTTCCTCCAAAAGGCGGCCGAAAACATCCCGATCAAAAGTTTGTTGAAGTCAATACCCAAAACATATTGTTTATTGCAGGTGGCGCATTTGACGGAATCGAACGCATCATTTCAAAACGACTTAACAGAACCGCTGTGGGTTATAGCACCTCAAAAAACACCGACAATATTGATAAAGACAACCTTTTGCAATATATCATTCCAAAAGACATTAAAGATTTTGGATTGATTCCAGAAATTATTGGTCGATTGCCAGTTTTGACCCACATGGATCCATTAGACCGTGCTACTTTACGTTCTATTTTGACAGAGCCGAAAAACGCATTAATCAAGCAGTATCAAAAACTTTTTGCAATGGACGAAGTAGCTTTCACCATTTCTGAAGAAGCACTTGATTTTGTGGTTGACAAAGCGCTTGAATACAAACTTGGAGCAAGAGGTTTACGCTCGTTATGCGAGGCTATTTTAACCGACGCAATGTATGACTTGCCAAGTTCAGACGAAAAAATATTAGAAATCGACAAAGATTACGCCGAACACACACTTAACAAAAACCTCTTAAAACGATTGGAATTGGCTTCGTAAGAAATTATAAATTATGAGTTTTGAAAAGCTCTAAATAATATTTTTTTTACAAATCCATAATTCCTAATTCATTAAAGCAATTATTCTATCTTAAAGGGCTAGGGTAGTCCTTGCATTTTTCCAACCTCAATAAATTTTATAGTATAACAACTATCAGATTGATATTAACAAAAATTCTGCTTGTTATATTTGAATTTCCAGGAGTGTCTTATAACCAAATATGGCATTCCGTCACTTAGTTGCAATCGTCCGCTGCTTAGTTAAGACTTTCCGTCAGTTAGTTGTAACTATCCGCTAATTAGTTATAACTTTCCTGCTCATAGTTATTGCTAAACGCTTTTTAGTTATAACATTCCTTAAATTAGTTAATATGTTCCTGTAAATAGTTAAAATAATCCATTACTTAGTTATTATAATCCGTCAGTTAGTTGAAGTCATCCTCCTGCGGAACATATCAAAAAAGCAACAGTAAATTATAAAAATAGTGAGGAAGAAAAAATCAATATAAAATATTTCTTTAGCTAATTTATTTATTGAATTAAAATCTATGGATTTGTTGACGATACTTTTATAAACTAATAAAAATAGTGATAGATAGTAGAAAAATTATATTAGAAATAAGATAATAGAATGTAGATTATAGACTAATAGTTGTAAAAATATTTTAAATGGTTTTATTATATTAGAAATAGTTTGCTTTAGAAACTAATAATAGATGATTGTGTGTTAAAGTAATATTTTATAGGATTGAACAACATATAAATTAAATAACAATTAGCAAGAATAATAAAGCCATCAAAGTGTTTTAGATTTTTTTAAAATCAATAGCATGAAAATTACAGGAAGTTCTGAAGTAGGCATCTAACATAAAACCCATTTTTTCTATTATTGTCAATGCCGTTTCAATTGTTATATTTGTCGAAATTATTTTATGATGAAAAATTTAATAGCAGAATTGCAATGGCGGGGCTTGGTTCATGACATTATGCCTGGAACCGAAGATCAACTTTTAAAAGAAATGACCACAACCTACATTGGCTTTGATCCCACATCAGATTCGCTTCATATTGGTAGTTTAGTTCCGATTATTTTGCTCGTTCATCTAAAAAACTTTGATCACAAACCAATTGCTTTAGTAGGTGGAGCCACAGGAATGATAGGCGATCCGTCTGGAAAATCTGACGAAAGAAACCTTCTTGACGAAGCAACTCTAGAAAAAAATGTTGCCGGAATTAAAGCAGTTTTGTCAAGGTTTTTAGATTTTAATTCAACAGAAGCCAATGCACCAATTTTAGTAAACAACTACGATTGGATGAAAGATTTTTCATTCATAAATTTTGCACGAGATGTAGGTAAACGAATCACTGTAAACTATATGATGGCAAAAGATTCTGTTAAAAAAAGATTGTCTGTAGAAGGCGAAGGAATGTCTTTTACAGAGTTTACATACCAATTAATTCAAGGCTACGATTTTTATCATTTGCACAAAGAACACAACTGCTTGCTGCAAATGGGCGGCAGCGATCAATGGGGAAACATTACTACTGGAACCGAATTGGTAAGAAGAATTAATGGCGATGGTGCCAAAGCTTATGCCATGACTTGTCCGTTAATCACGAAAGCCGATGGCTCTAAATTCGGAAAATCTGAAGGCGGAAATATTTGGTTGACTTCTGACAAAACATCGGTCTATAAGTTTTATCAATTTTGGTTAAATACCACAGATGTTGATGCTGAAAAATACATCAAAATATTTACTTTTCTTGATGAGAAGAGCATTAATCAATTGATAGAAGAGCATAAAAACGCACCACATTTAAGAGTTTTGCAACGAAAACTTGCTGAAGAAGTAACTCTTTTTGTTCACTCGCAAGAGGATTTAGAGAAAGCAATTAAAGCTTCGACTATTTTATTCGGAAATGCTACTAGCGATGATTTAAAACAATTAGATGAAACCACATTTTTAGAAGTTTTTGATGGCGTTCCTCAAGCAGAAATTAGTGCTAACGAACTTTCGGAAGGTTTGAACATTGTTTCGGTTTTGAACGAGAAAACAGGATTTTTTAAATCAAATGGTGAGGCAAGACGTGCGCTTGCTGCCAATTCGATTGCAGTTAACAAAACAAAAGTTGCAGAAGATTTTATGTTGTCAACCGATGATTTAATTAACGATCGATTTGTTTTGTTGCAAAGCGGAAAGAAAAATTATTTTGTTATCAAGGTTAAATAACCATTAAATTACAACCACGAATCGCTGAATCATCAAAACGACCCAGTACTTCAAATGAATTATTGGGTTGTTTTTTGCCTAAATCTTGCGTCGAAATAAACGAACACGAATTAATATTTGCAAGATCAATTACGTTTATACCGCCAGTTTTCCCTTCTGAAAGATAACACAACGCATCTTCGGTAT
>CAIXNQ010000264.1 GCA_903920835.1 uncultured Bacteroidota bacterium
ATTAAATAACTGTTTTATAGATTCACTTAGATCTTCACGATCAAAAATGTCTGTTCTACTATTCATTACACGTTTACGTAGCATTTCTTTTACCAGTTTAGCTTCTTCTGAAATAAGTTTTTCTGTAGAAGGACTTGCAAGGGTGCTAGTTAATATTACAACAGGTTGATTTTTAGATTTTGCATCTGCCAAACTACTTTTAACTTTCTCATCAACTTTACTCCAAGTAGTTTCTTTGTTATCTAACAATGGATTTTTTAAACGCAAGCTATCATATAAAGATAGTATTGATGCATGAATTCTTGCATTTGCAGCAAACTTTGCACCTGGCAATGTGTTATTTTCTATTTTAATTGGTCTGCCTTCTCTAGTTTTAACCAATAAATTAGCAAAATCAAATCCATCAAAAACAGTTGTTGCATAATAGTCTGCAACGCCTGGAATTATTTGTTCTGGTTGAACAACATATGGAATTGATTTGTGAACAGGACCTTCACAAGCGGCCAATGTAGCTGCAGCAGTACTAAATCCAACATACTTTAAGAAATCTCGTCTAGAAGTAGATGAATCAAGCAAACTCTCTTTGTTACCTAAAAATTCATTAGTAGGAATTTCCTCAACAAATTCGTTATTTCTAAGAGCCTCAACAATAGAACTATTTTCGTTTAGTTCTTCAACACTTTTCCAGTATTTTTTGTTTGATGACATATTGTATATAAATATTAACGCTTAATAATCTTCTTTAATTAGTAGTGGCATTTACCACACTCTAAACCTCCCATTTGTGCAGCAGTAAGTTTGTCAACACCATATTTTTTAGAAAGTTCGTTATGAATTTTTGTGTAATATTCATTACCCTCCATTTTAACTTCAGTTTTTCTATGACAATCAATACACCAACCCATTGTTAATTTAGCAAATTGCTTTTGAACTTCATAAGTTTGAACAGGACCATGACAAGTTTGACATTCAATTCCTGCAACAGTTACGTGTTGAGCGTGATTGAAATAGACAAAATCTTGAAGATTATGAATTCTTACCCATTTAACAGGCTCAGTTATACCAGTGTATTTTTGGTTGTCTTTGTCCCATCCAACTGCTTTGTATAATTTTTGAATTTCTCCGTCATAGAAAGCTTTTGAGTGCTCTGGAGTAGCAGTTGTATCAGATACTTCCGCTATGTTTTTATGACAGTTCATACAAATATTTAAAGATGGTATTCCTGCATTTTTACTAACTCTAGCAGCTGAATGACAATATTTACAGTTTATTCCGTTACTTCCAGCATGGATTCTATGAGAATAATGAATTGGCTGAATTGGTTCGTAGTTTTGATCAACTCCTATTTGAGATAAATACCCGTAAACAAAATACGCACTCATTAACATCATCACTACTACAGAAACAAAAACTAAAAATTGATTTTCAACAAATGCCTTCCAAATAGGTTTTGTAGGTTGTTTTTTAGTTATTTCTATTCCGTTAGATTTAGCTATTTTAGTTAAAACATTATTTACTAAAACTAGCATTACAATTAACATTAGCATTACTAACGAAAGTGCTCCTAATATTAAATTGTTTGACATACCGCCTTCTTTAGTCTCTCCACCTGCTGCAGTAGTTGCTGTTGCTTTTGGAGCTTCAGCTTTTGGTTCTGAAGTGTAAGCAATAATATTATCAATATCCGAAGTTGAAAGTTGTGGGAATGCAGTCATTACTGAACCATTAAATTCTTTGCTGATTCTTACCGCCTCAGCATCACCAGATTTAATTAATTCAGAACTATTATGAATCCATTTATACAACCAATCATTTGATAGTCTTGCTGAAATTCCGCGAAGCGCTGGCCCTGTCATCTTAGCGTCTAACTTGTGACATGCTGCGCAATTAGTATTAAACAGCTCCTTACCTTTAACAGCATCTCCTCCAGCTGCTGCGGCAACAGGGGCAGCAGGTGCCGGTGCAGGAGTCGGGGTTTGAGCAAAAGAATTTAATGTAATTGAAAAAGCAAAGGCTATGCTTAAAAACAAACTTTTCGAAATCGAATTAGGGTTTTCCACCTTTTTCATATTATAAATGATTATCGACTAAAATTTAATCTATTTAGATAATAAATACTATTAAAAACAAAGTCATTTTATTTTTAACTTCGACAAAAGTACAATTTATACCCTATTCTCAAAACGCTATGTAAACCATAAATATAATTTATATTTATTCTAAATAAAACAGTAAGTTGCTTTTTGTTTTTGATGTACTATATTTGTATAAAAATCATTGAATTATGAATATAAGTTACATCATAAAAACGAACAGGCATATATTTCTATTTCTTTTAATTGGTTTTAATTCTTTTTCTCATTCTCAAAATTTATCTGTTTTTCAAGATTCAAAGTTTGAATCTCTTCTAAATGAAAAACGAAAAATAAATCCTTCAATCATAGTTAATGACCGCTATAAAATTCAAATCTATAATGGAGATAACGAATCATGTAAAAAAAACTTAATTGAATTCAAAAAATCTTTTAAAGACATTGATGTCACAATTGTGTTTTTTACACCTATATATAAGGTTTGGATTGGAAATTACAAAACAAGAATCGAAGCAGAGAAAATGCTTTTAGATTTGAAAAAAAAATATCCTAATGCTTTTTTAATTAAAGCTAATAAATGAGATTTTATATCAATAGCTAATTTTCTTGAAAAAATCCCAGATAACGATACCTGCACTAACAGCTATATTTAAGGAATGTTTTGTTCCTAGTTGCGGAATTTCAATTGTTCCGTCACATTTTGCTATCAATTCTTGTCTAACTCCAAAAACCTCGTTCCCGAAAATTAACGCATATTTTTGATTCTGTAACAACTCAAAATCCTGAAGATAAACTGAATTCTCGACTTGTTCAATCGCATAAATTTTCACATTATCTGTTTTCAAATTAACTAATAAATCTAGACAATTTTCAGAATATTCCCAATCTACAGTTTCGGTTGCGCCTAAAGCGGTTTTATGAATTTCTTTATTTGGAGGAACAGCCGTAATTCCGCATAAATATATTTTTTCAATAAGAAACGCATCGCATGTTCTAAAAACAGAACCAATGTTGTTTAAACTTCTAATGTCGTCTAGTATTATTATTAAAGGAGTTTTTCTTGCAGATTTGAAATCTTCAACGCTTATCCTTTCGAGCTCACTGTTTTCAAGTTTTCTCATTTTAATAAATTAAAATTAAAAAAAAAGCTTCCTATTTTTCAGGAAGCTTTTAAATGTTTATTTAAAAAGTATTTAGCTTTTTTTGTTTTCTGCTGGAATTGCTGGTTCTGCTGGAGTTACAGGCGTTGGATCTGGTAAAACAGTTCCTTTAATTGTTACAACTTTACTTGGCATTCCTTCAGCATTTGAAGAAATTGTAACTGTTTTAGTGAATGCACCAACTCTGTCAGTAGCATATTTTACACCAATAACACCTTTTCCTCCTGGAGGAATTGGATCTTTTGGAGTTGTTGGAACAGTACATCCACACGAACCTTGAGTACTTGAAATAATTAAATCTTTTTTACCATTATTTGTAAAAACAAATTCTCTTTTTCCATCTGCATTGTGAGGAATTGTTCCATAATCAATAGTTTCATTTTCAAAAACCATTCCTGCACCCTCGATTTGAGCAGCAGTAGTAGTAGCAGCAGCTGGTTTAGCGCCATCAAATACTTTAGTAGGAATAGCTTCTTTTGATTTTTTAGCTTTTTTTTCTTTTTTAACTTCAGTTTTTGTTGCTTCTTGAGCAAATGTAACTGTTGTGCCTGCAATGGCAAATGCAACTAATAATACTATTTTTTTCATTGTTATTAAATTTAAGTTTAAATTGATAAGCAAAAGTATATAAAATATCGAGAGTCAAATATAAAATTTTCTTAAATTTATTTTTTTTATTCAACTTGTCAGAATTTATAAATTAATTACATTCGCTTTTGAATAATTAACGTAGAATATTTTGGCATCAACAGATAAAACTGGTAAGGAAACACCATTAATGAAGCAATATAATGATATTAAAAGAAAATATCCTGATGCTTGTTTGCTTTTTAGAGTGGGCGATTTTTATGAAACTTTTGGAGAAGATGCCATTCGGGCTTCGAAAATTTTAGGAATTGTTTTAACAAAACGTGGTTCTGGGTCCGAAACTGAAACTGCTTTGGCGGGTTTTCCGCACCATTCATTAAATACTTATTTGCCTAAATTAGTTAAAGCAGGTCTTCGTGTGGCAATTTGTGACCAATTAGAAGACCCAAAATTGACCAAAACCATTGTTAAAAGAGGCGTTACTGAATTGGTCACTCCAGGCGTTTCGATGAACGATGAAGTTTTAAATTCTAAATCAAATAATTTTTTAGCTTCTATCTATTTTGGTAAAAAACAAATTGGAATTTCATTTTTAGATGTTTCTACTGGAGAGTTTTTGACTGCCCAAGGAAATAGTGAATATATAGACAAATTATTACAAAACTTCAATCCAAGTGAGGTATTGGTTGCCAAACATAACAAGATTGACTTTAAAGAAACTTTTGGCGAAGATTATCATCATTTTTATCTTGAAGATTGGGTTTATAAAGAAGATTATGCCAATGAAACCTTGATGAATCACTTCAAAACGATTTCACTCAAAGGTTTTGGTATTGAAGAACTTTCTGAAGGAATAATAGCATCGGGAGCCATTTTATATTATTTGTCCGAAACACAACACAACAAATTGCAACACATTACTTCTATTCAACGAATTGCCGAAGATGCTTATGTTTGGATGGATCGTTTTACAATTCGCAATTTAGAACTCTATCATAGTTATAATCCAAATGCAGTAACACTTCTAGAAGTTATTGACCGAACGTTGTCGCCAATGGGGGCACGTTTACTCAAACGATGGTTGGCACTTCCTTTAAAAGATAGTACTGCCATTCAAAACCGACATCAAGTTGTTGGTTATTTAATTGAAAACAAATCGGTTTTAAAAAATATACAACACCAAATCAAACAAATTTCTGACCTCGAACGTTTGATTTCTAAAATTGCAACAGGAAAAGTTTCGCCTCGTGAGGTAGTTTATTTAAAAGAATCGCTCGATGCTATTATTCCTATTAAAAGTCTGGCGCTACAAAGCACCCAAGAAGCGGTAAAAATCATTGGCGACAGTTTGCATAGTTGTGATTTATTGCGAGAAAAGATCAAATCGACACTTAACAAAGAAGCTCCTGTTGCTATCAATAAAGGAAATGCAATAGCGACTGGCGTTCATGCTGATTTGGATGAATTGAGAAGTATCTCAAGTTCTGGGAAGACTTTTCTGGAAGGAATCGAAAAAAGAGAATCAGAAAATACTGGGATTAGTTCGTTGAAAATTTCATTCAATAATGTATTTGGATATTATATAGAAGTCAGAAACACGCACAAAGATAAAGTCCCTTCGACTTGGATAAGAAAACAAACCCTTGTCAACGCCGAACGCTATATCACCGAAGAACTCAAAGAATATGAATCAAAAATTTTAGGAGCCGAGGAAAAAATTCATCAATTAGAAGTTCAGCTTTTCGATCAATTAGTGGCTTGGATTGCTACTTATATTAAGCCAGTTCAGCTAAACGCAAGTTTAATAGCACAACTCGATTGCTTAACTTCATTTGCACAATTGGCAATTGAAAATAAATATGTTTGTCCGCAAATCGACGATACTTTTGATTTAGACATTAAAAACGGACGTCACCCCGTTATTGAAAAACAATTGCCTGTCGGAATGCCCTATATCTCTAATGATATTTTTTTGAACAGAGAAAACCAACAACTCATTATGATTACTGGACCAAATATGTCCGGAAAATCAGCTATCTTGAGGCAAACTGCATTGATAGTTTTATTGGCACAAATGGGGAGTTTTGTTCCAGCTGAAAGTGTCCGAATGGGAATTGTCGATAAGATTTTTACCAGAGTTGGAGCCAGCGACAATATTTCGATGGGAGAATCTACTTTTATGGTCGAAATGAACGAGACTGCTTCAATTTTGAACAATATTTCCAGCAGAAGTTTAGTATTACTCGATGAAATTGGAAGAGGCACGAGCACTTATGACGGAATATCTATTGCATGGGCAATTGCAGAATTTTTACATGAACATCCAGCAGCACCAAAAACACTTTTTGCTACACACTATCACGAATTGAACGAAATGAGCGATTATTTGCCTCGAATTCAAAACTTCAATGTGTCTGTAAAAGAACTAAAAGATACCGTTTTGTTTATTCGTAAACTTGTTAAAGGCGGCAGCGCACATAGTTTTGGAATTCACGTTGCAAAAATGGCAGGAATGCCACAAACGGTGATTGCAAAAGCCCAAAAAATATTAAAAAAGCTCGAAAAAGACCATTCTAGCGATGCGTTAAATGGCATCAAAACAGAAAAGTCCGAAATGCAGATGAGCTTTTTTAACCTTGACGACCCACTATTGGAAGAGATTAAAGAAGAGATTTTAAATTTAGACATCAACACGCTAACACCCATAGAAGCGATGATGAAACTAAATGAGATAAAAAGAATGCTCACAAAAAATAAAGTTTAATTGGTTTTCAGTAGTTTAAAAAAAGAAAGATTTTTTTTATAAAATTGCTTGCTGTATTGAATAAAAGTTCTATTTTTGCCTCCGCATTACAAACAACGTAATGATGTTCTTTTAAATAAAAAATGCGAAAATAGCTCAGTTGGTAGAGCGCGACCTTGCCAAGGTCGAGGTCGCGGGTTCGAGCCCCGTTTTTCGCTCAATACCATAGAAATTATTTTATAATTTCAAGTTGCTCGGATGGTGTTATATTTA
>CAIXNQ010000265.1 GCA_903920835.1 uncultured Bacteroidota bacterium
AAACATGGTTATTTAATTTTTGATGAATAATTTTAGGATAGATTAAATAGTAAAAAGAAATTATCGAAAGTGTTGATAGAATTATAAAGCTGCTCAACCAAATAGGCATATCGGCTGAATATCGGGTAATGAATCCTTCCAGAAAACCTGCCGAAATAGTAAAAGGAATGGTGCTTAGAAATATTTTGAAACTGTTTTTAAAACCTATTTTGAATGAGTTTAACCGCGAATATGTTCTTGGGAATAGTATAGATGCACCGAGAATAAATCCAGCAGCAGTTTCAATAACAATTCCGAAAATCTCCATCGAACCATGAATCCAGATGCCACGAACACTTTTCCAGAACACACCTTGTTCATAAAAAAAGTATTGAAAAGAACCCAACATCAGCGCATTTTGCAACGCATAATAAAATGTTCCGATGCCACCAAAAAAACCTAAAATGTAGCAATTCATGCCAACGTAAATATTGTTTACCGTAATTCCGATAAAGCTGCCCCAATTGCTGCCAGAAGCATAAACCGCCACTGGATTCCCGTTTTTGATGTTTTCTAACGTTTGATTGACATAAGCATCACCCAAAATCAATCGAACAAAATCTTGATCATACTTAGCCGAGATAACACCAATTGCAACACTAACAAAAAAGCAAACAAACGCATAGCCTAAATATCTTCTGTATTGAAAAAGCAACAACGGAACTTCGGTTTTGAAGAAAAAAACAATCCGATTGGTTTCTGTTCGTTTTGTTTTATATATTTTCTGATAAATTTGTGAAGCTAAATAATTTAAGTAAACAACGGTTTTACTTTTCGCATAATAAGTTTGAGCAAAAGACAAATCATTTACCAATTGAATGTACAAACTTGCCATTTCATCAGGATTTTTTTTAGCTTTACCCAAAATAGCTTGCTCAAATTCAAGCCATTTTTCTTTATTTTGCTTTATGAATGCCACTTCTCTCATCGAATGCTAAAATATAAAATATGTCAGAACTAACGATAAATACTTCACAAAATGTTTTAATTAATTTTAAAGCGGCTTCTATTGGCGAACGAATTGGTGCTAGTTTGCTTGATTTAGTTATAAAAGCAGCCTATTCCATTGCGGTTTATTACCTCATTTTCTATGTACTAAACTTGAATGAATTCTTAAATGACACCGATTCTTGGACAAAAGGTGCGGTATATTTAATTATCTATTCGCCAATTTTAGTTTATTCATTATTGCTCGAAAGTATTTTTGAAGGACAAACCTTCGGTAAAAAGATATTAAAAAGTAAAGTAGTAAAAATTGATGGGTATCAAGCCAGTTTTGGCGATTATTTAATACGATGGTTGTTCAGAATATTAGAAAATAATTTGTTTGCTGTCATCGGGCTTTTGTCAATGATTCTGAATAAAAAGACCCAACGACTGGGCGATATGGCGGCTGGAACGGCAGTCATTACTTTGAAAAATTCGGTAACCATAGACCATACAATTCTTGAAGTTATAGAAGATTATTATGTTCCGATTTATCCATTAGTCATAAAATTGACCGATAATGACGTTCGGATTATTAAAGAGACTTTTCAAGAAGCACGCGCCAAAGCCGATTTTGAAACACTGCACAAACTAAGATTAAAAATTGAAAACGTAACTGGAATTAAAAATCAGTCAGGAAACACCACCGATTTTATTACAAC